>DFFN01000071.1:13968-21437 GCA_002369525.1 Lachnoclostridium sp. UBA3775
CTGCCATGCCGTATCTTCTCAGCTTCGCCGCCGGCGCGATGATGTATGTGGTGGTGGAGGAGCTGGTTCCGGAGATGTCTGCCGGAGAGCATTCTAATATCGGAGTTATCATGTTTGCCGCAGGCTTTACACTGATGATGGCGTTGGATGTGGCGCTGGGATAGACGTTTTTTAAACCTTTTCTTGTATTACCAATGCTTTTGTGGTATCATAGTAAGGTAAAGCACCTCGGGGTTTGCCCTGAGGAACACAGCAGGTTATACGAGGGAAAAATGAGCAGGAAAAGTAAAGAACAGGAAATAATAACAAATACAGACGAGCCTGAAACTACAGCGGAGAATGCTGATAATTCCGATTCTGCGGAAGAAGGCGGGAACGGCATAAAGATTTCGACGGCGTGGGATGAAAAAGGAAAAAATGAGATAGGAAACTGCGTTTTTAACAGTTCTCCCGATACCTTAAAAAAAGGTGAGCCCATGGATCTTCTGATAGTTGTCTGCGCATTGCTTGCGCTTGTCTGCCTTTCTGTAATGGCAGTATCGGGAATTAATAAGGGCTTTACTCCGAGCATGTGGGTGTTAATGGGATGCTATGCGTTCATAGCTTTTGTGTGCCTTTGCAAGCCTCTTCATTATGCGCTTTCGAAATCCGCCTGGAATGCCGGACTCAGGGAAAAGTTTCCGGTCAACAAAGGTTTCAGCCCCGATTCGGAGCTTTTTGAAGATAAAATAAGCGTTACCGATGCTCTCGGAAAAAAAGAAGAGATTAAGTTTGAAAGCATGACCGGAATATATGAGACCGATAATTTCATTATATTCCATGAGAATGATTCGAGGATTTTTGCGTTTTCAAAGGAACAGCTTAAGGATAATGAGAATGCCGGAAAGATCAGGGAGATACTGGGCGGCAGGCTTGAAAATAAGATGAGCGCCGAAAAGCAGGCTGAAGCAGTAGACGACGCTTCTGATGATTCCGTTAAGGAAGAAAAGGCGAAGGAGGTTTCGCCGGAGACTACGGGAGAGAGTGAAGAAAAGCCTGAAGAAGCTGATGAAAATGCCGTAAAGGTACAGTCTGTGACAAGCTTTGCGGATAAAAAGAAAAAAGAGCTTGAAGAGCTTGAAAGCCTGATGGCTGAAAATAAGTAATACAGGGTTGGAGGACAGGAAATGGAAAAAGTATTTACAAATAATGCCCCTGCGGCAATAGGACCTTATTCACAGGCAATTAAGGTAGGAAACCTTCTTTTTACCTCGGGCCAGATACCCATTGTGCCCGCAACAGGCGAGATAATTGCGGGAGGAATAGAGGAACAGGCAAGACAGGCCTGCGAGAATCTTAAGGCTGTTGCCGAAGCAGCAGGCACCTCGCTTGACAAGGTGGTAAAGACCACCTGCTTCCTTGCGGAGATGGGTGATTTTGCGGCATTCAACAAGGTTTACGGCGAGTATTTCACAGAAAAACCGGCAAGATCCTGCGTTGCCGTAAAGACCTTGCCGAAGAATGTGCTTTGTGAAATTGAAATGATCGCAGAGCTGTAAAGAGTTCTGTTAACGCCGGTACCTAGGCTCTGAGCATAACAAGGAGTCCCAGATATGCCAGGCAGATCGCTGCATGTAAAATAACAAATCTGAAAACAACCTGAGTCGGCGACCAAGCCGGCTCTTTGTTTTTGCGGACATGGTCATGAAGGGGAGTGCGTATGTTTTTCATGAAGCCCTTAAGCTTAAGGAAACGTATGCACACTATTTTTATCAGGCCGAGACCTCCGTCAAGTATGATGACGAGGGCGAGCGGGATAAAGAGCAAAGGTGAACCGCTCTTTAAGGCAAGTATCGCAATGAACATGCCCATAGCACGCGAACCGGCATCGCCCATCATTAAGATCGAAGGATTGGCATTGTACCAGAGGTAAGCCAAAAGGCAGAAAATGAACGAGAGTATAAGGCCTTTGTAAATGAAGGCGGTTGACATTACGAACTCGGTCGGCTCTTTGTCAAAGGCGTTTACAATGCTTCCGTTAAGGATGTCCTTGATGTCGCCGGCTCCGAAAGCTGCCGAGACATCGGAAAAGAAGGTCTTGAAAAATGCGAAGAATCCGATAAGCGTGGTTATCACGAGCGATGCCGACAGGCCGTCAACACCGTCCGAACAGTTGACAACATTGATCGCAGCCCAGATAAGAATCACCGCGAGCACAACATAGAGCCATGAAGGAAGAGTAAAGGTCTTGTCGATCAGGACTATGCTAAGCTTTGAACCGTTGTAGTGTACATAGGTGATCGCACATCCGAGAGCGATGACAAAATCGATGATGCCCTTCTTATATTCTCCCCAGGGGGTCTTTGCGGCGTCGTCAAGGAAGCCCGAGAGCATGGTGAGCAGCAGTATCAGAAGGTAGATCGCAAGCTCGGTGCTTAAGGGAAAGAAGATCAGGGTTGAAACGATGAACACAGGTACAAAGATCACGCCTGCGCCTCTGCCCTTGCCGGCGGATTTTTTGCCGTCAACCGCAAAGTCGCGGCCGGCGTCACGCGGAAGCCTGTCCTTTAACAGGCCGGTTGCCACGAAAGTAGCCGCAAAGGAAAAGATGATTCCAAGAAACATAAAAAGCCTTGCGTTTTTTAAAAGATCACAGGTTTCGCAGCTGTCTTTTATTATATGGTAGAGCATTATATGTCCTCCCTTTACTGGTATTAAATATATGAAATGATCCGTAAATGTTTTACCAAGAGCAAATTCTAACATATTTAAATTTATTATTCAAGTAATATCGGGATGCTTCCGTTAAAAAATATGACTGTCTGTGTGTTTTTGCTTGCCATAAACCTTTTTTTGCTGTAAAATATATTGTACCTGAGCTTATGTGCCCGTGCAGGCCGGGCGCGGAGTCATTCTTTGCCTGCGGGAAGGGGAAAAAATGAACGAGGTTTTACAGACAATCAAAAAGAGAAGCTCCATCAGGGCTTACAAGGCTGAAAAGCTGACAAAGGAAGAGCTGGATGCGCTCATTGCCGCAGGTCTTCAGGCACCAACCGCCGCAAACAGACAGGAAATACATTTTACTGTTGTTGACGGTGACAATCCGATACTCAGTGAGGTTGAGGAAGAGAAAAATGCTTTCAGAGGCCTTCGCCCGCGCTTTAATTTCTACTATGATGCGCCGACAGTAATCTTTATCAGTGCCGACACCGATTTCCATTGGGGAACCCTTGATGCAGGAATCGCTGTTGAAAACATAAGCCTTGCCGCACAGAGCATGGGACTCGGAAGCCTGATAATCGGCTGCATTTACGAGGCGCTTAACGGGGACCGCGCAGACTATTTCAGGGAAAAGCTTGCCATTCCCGACGGCTACCGTTTTGAAATTGCGATCGCACTCGGCAGACGCGACACCGAAAAGGAGCCTCACGAATATGATTTTGATAAAAATGTTACCATACTTTAATTCATGTCACATCTAAATATAAAGGAGAGAGAATCCATGGTAAAAAGAGTGTATGTTGAAAAGAAAGCGGATTTTGCCGTACGTGCGAAGGAACTAAGGGAAGAGCTTTTAAGCTACCTTGGTCTTAAGGCACTTGAAAATGTCCGCGTTCTTGTGAGGTATGATGTTGAAAACGTGGATGATGAGACCTATAAGAAGGCGCTTACCACAGTCTTTTCAGAGCCTCCGATGGATGATTATTTTGAGGAGAGCATCAGCGTAAAGCCCGGAAGCACGGTATTTTCCGTAGCTTACCTTCCCGGCCAGTTCGATCAGAGAGCGGACTCCGCCGAGCAGTGCATTAAGCTTCTTAACGAGGCGGCAGAACCCGTTGTCCGCACCGCAACCACCTATGTGCTTGAAGGAAAGCTCACGGCAGATGAGGCTGAGGCCGTTAAGGCATACTGCATAAACCCTGTCGATTCTTCGGTAACTCCCGAGGAAAAGCCCGAAACGCTTATACAGGAGTTTGCGGTTCCCGAGGACGTAAAGATTTTTGACGGTTTCAGGGATATGGCAGACGCAGAGTTTAAGGCACTCTATGATTCGCTTAACCTTGCAATGACCTATAAGGATTTTCTCTTTATTCAGGATTACTATAAAAATACCGAAAAGCGTGACCCTTCGATGACCGAGATCAGGGTGCTTGATACCTACTGGTCCGATCACTGCCGTCATACCACCTTCTCAACCGAGCTTACCGACGTCAAGTTCGAGGAAGGCTACTACAAGGCACGCATCGAAAAAACCTTCAATGACTATAAAAACGAACATCAGATTCTTTACAAGGACAGAAACGACAAGTTCATCTGTCTGATGGATCTTGCCGTCATGGGCATGAAAAAGCTTCGCGCAGAGGGAAAGCTCGAGGATATGGAAGTATCCGACGAGATCAACGCCTGCTCGATAATCGTACCCGTGACAACCGTTAACGACGGTGTTGAAAGCACAGATGAATGGCTGATCTTCTTCAAGAACGAGACACATAACCATCCTACCGAGATCGAGCCCTTCGGTGGCGCCGCAACCTGCCTTGGCGGAGCAATCCGCGATCCCCTTTCGGGCCGCGGCTATGTTTACCAGGCAATGCGTGTGACCGGTGCCGCAGACCCTACAAAATCACTTAAGGAAACCCTCGAGGGCAAGCTTCCCCAGAGAAAGCTTACAACAGGTGCAGCAAAGGGTTATTCCTCATACGGCAACCAGATCGGTCTTGCAACCGGACTTGTTGATGAAATCTATCATCCGGATTATGTTGCAAAGAGAATGGAGATAGGTGCCGTTATGGGTGCCGCTCCGAGAAAGAATGTTAAACGTGAGAATTCCGATCCCGGAGATGTTATCATCCTCATGGGCGGAAGAACGGGACGTGACGGCTGCGGCGGTGCAACCGGTTCATCCAAGAAACATACAACGGAATCGCTTAATACCTGCGGCGCCGAGGTTCAGAAGGGTAACCCTCCGACCGAGCGTAAGCTGCAGAGGCTTTTCAGACGCCCCGAAGTTTCTTCGCTCATCAAGAAGTGCAACGATTTCGGCGCAGGCGGCGTATCGGTTGCCATAGGCGAGCTTGCTGCGGGCCTTGACATCGATCTTGACAAGGTTCCGAAGAAATACGCGGGCCTTGACGGAACCGAGCTTGCAATCTCCGAATCCCAGGAGAGAATGGCAATTGTTGTTGATCCTAAGGATGTCCGGGCCATGCTTGGCTTTGCGGAGGAGGAGAATCTCGAGGCGGTTGTTGTTGCGACGGTTACCGAATCTCCCCGCCTTGTCATGAAGTGGAGAGGCAAGACCATAGTAGATATCTCGAGAGCATTTCTCGATACTAACGGTGCCCATCAGGAGACCACCGCTGTCGTTGAGATGCCCGATGAAAATAAAAATTACTTCAAGACCGGTGCGGACTATGTCGCAGCCGGCGTTAAGAAAGCAGCAGGTAAAGCCGACGTGCCCATGGACGGTGCATTTGAAATAGCGGCCAAGGGCGATACACCGGAAAACCGCAGGGCAGCATGGCTTGCGGCAGTTTCGGATCTTAACTCCTGCGGCAAAAAAGGTCTTGTGGAAATGTTTGACTCCTCCATCGGCGCGGCAACCGTTACCATGCCCTATGGCGGAAGGTATCAGACAACCCCTACCCAGAGCATGATCGCAAAGCTTCCGGGCGTTAAGGGCGAGTGTGACCTTGTCACCATGATGAGCTACGGCTATGACCCTTATCTTTCAAGCTGGTCGCCTTATCACGGCGCAAGCTTTGCGGTACTTGATTCCGTGGCTAAGATAGTGGCAGCGGGCGGAGACTACAAGAAGATAAGATTTACCTTCCAGGAATATTTCAAACGTCTCGGAAATGATCCTAAACGCTGGGGAACTCCCCTTTCGGCACTGCTCGGTGCCTATGAGGCTCAGGTAAGGCTCGGCCTTCCTTCGATCGGCGGCAAGGATTCCATGTCCGGTTCCTTCAACGATATCGACGTGCCTCCGACACTTGTTTCCTTTGCGGTCGATACCGCAAACACTCAGGACATTGTTACTCCCGAGTTCAAGAATGACGGATCCACCCTTGTGCTTTTTGAGGTTGCAAGGGATGAATATGACCTTCCGGACTTTGAAGGCTGCATGAAGATGTATGACAGTATTCATGAGCTGACGATGAACGGAAAAATACTTTCGGCCTATGCTTTGGGCGGTAAGGGTATCATCGAGGCTGTTTCAAAGATGGCTTTCGGTAACAGAGTAGGCGCAAAGCTTTGCAAGAAGCTGACACTTAAGGATGCGCTTGCACCCAGATACGGTGCAATTCTTACCGAAGTGGCAGAAGGCGCAGAGGATGAGATCCTTGAGAATTTAAGCTTTGCAACAAAGGTCGGACATACCCTTGACAAGCCTGTGTTTGAATGGTGCGACGGTGACGGCGGTTCATGCATCGATCTCAGCATTAAAGAGGTATTTAACGCATGGATGGGAACACTTGAAAAGGTATTTCCATCAAAGTCCGCTATCGGAAAAGAGTGGGATCAGCTTGACTCGCTTGAAAGAAGCTACGCGGAAAACTGGATCAAGCCCGGCAGCATCAAGGAGCCGAAGTTTGGAAACCCCGAGCCCGGTGTATTTATGCTTGACGGCCCCGGAAGCATTAATTATCCGAGAATACCCGAAATCCTTTATGATGCAAAGACTGTTTATGTCGCAAAGAACAAAATTGCAAGACCCAAGGTATTTATTCCGGTGTTCCCCGGAACAAACTGTGAATATGATTCCGCAAGGGCATTTGAGCGTGCGGGTGCAGAGGTTCAGACCGTAGTATTCAAGAACATGACAGAGGCAAACATCCGCGATACCGTAGAAGCCTTTGAAAAGGCAATAAAGGATGCCCAGATCATCATGTTCCCCGGCGGTTTCTCCGCAGGCGACGAGCCCGACGGTTCAGGAAAATTCATCGCAACAGCCTTCCAGAACGCAAGGCTTGCCGATGCCGTAAACGATCTGCTTAAAAATCGCGACGGTCTTGCACTCGGTATCTGCAATGGCTTCCAGGCACTCATCAAGCTCGGGCTTGTGCCTTACGGCGAGGTTCGTCCGCAGACACCCGACTCACCGACACTTGCAATGAACAATATCGGCCGCCATGTAAGCAAATCAGTTTACACCAAGGTTGTTACCAACAAGACACCCTGGCTCTCACAGGCAACACTCGGCGGAGTATACTGCATACCTGCATCACACGGCGAAGGCCGCTTCGTAGCAAACAATGAATGGCTCGAGAAGCTATACAATGAAGGCTGCATTGCAACCCAGTACACAGATCCTGACGGCAATCCGACGATGGACGAGGACTACAATGTCAACGGTTCCTACTGGGCAATCGAAGGAATCACCAGCCCTGACGGACGTGTGCTCGGAAAGATGGCGCATTCCGAAAGACGCGATAACGGTGCGTATATCAATATCTATGCAGAGCAGGATATGAAGATATTTGAGT
>DFFN01000158.1 GCA_002369525.1 Lachnoclostridium sp. UBA3775
CTTGCCCTTATCTCACAGGAGAAGATGATAGTTAAGTGTATCGGTCTCGCGGCTTCCGCAGGTCTGATCTCCACGGTTTCCGCAATCTTCAACGCCGGCGGCAGACTCGGTTTCTCCGCATGGGGTGACAAGATGAAGGACAGAAACACTATCTACAAGATGATCTTTATCATTTCCATCGGCCTTACCGCGCTTACAATGCTTACAAGCGGAATAAAGAACGGTGATGGAAACACAGGGCTTATCATCCTTGTGCTTGCCCTTATCTTCATGGTAAATGCAGGCTACGGCGGCGGTTTCTCAAATGTGCCCACGCTTCTTTCCGACCACTACGGTATGGGCTCGATCTCGGCAATCCACGGCATCACGCTTTCCGCATGGGCTTTTGCAGGTCTGACCGGAAACCAGGTTGCCACCATGATCGTTGAAAAGACAAACAGCTGGAAATATGTATTTGACAGCAAGGTTTACAATACTCTTGCGGAAGCTCAGGAAAAGGCGGCTGCAGCAGGTATCGATCCTTCAAAGTTCGGTAAGGAGATCAGCAAGATCAGTCCCAACGGCTATCAGAACGTACTTTATTTCACAGTTGCGCTTTACATAGTTGCGCTTCTTCTTTGCCTGCTCCTTGTAAAACCGAGCGGAAAGGCTGTTGAGAAGAAGGCATGATAACGGAAGCCGGAAGGCTTGTCAAAGAGGGAGAAATCTCATGCAGATGTTAACCTTGGATGCCTTTGAAAAGGCATCGGAAAAAGTAAAAGAAGTCACGCTTGAAACAAAGCTGGTATATTCGCAGCATTTAAGCGAGCAGACCGGCAACAAGGTTTACCTTAAGCCCGAGAACATGCAGTTTACGGGCGCATATAAGGTGCGCGGCGCGTATTTTAAGATAAGCACCCTTACCGATGAGGAAAGGGCAAAAGGACTTATCACCGCTTCTGCGGGAAACCATGCACAGGGCGTTGCCTATGCCGCAAAGTGCTACGGGGCAAAGGCAGTTATCGTCATGCCGACCACAACGCCTCTTATCAAGGTAAACCGCACAAAAAGCTACGGAGCCGAGGTGGTGCTTTACGGAGATGTCTATGATGAGGCATGCGCAAAGGCCTATGAGCTTGCAAAAGAGCACGGCTATACCTTCATCCATCCTTTCGATGATGAGGCGGTGGCAACAGGCCAGGGCAGCATTGCCATGGAAATATTCAAGGAGCTCCCCCTTGTTGAGTACATACTTGTGCCCATAGGCGGAGGCGGTCTTGCAACCGGTGTTTCCACCCTTGCAAAGCTCCTTAATCCCAAGATCAAGGTGATAGGTGTTGAGCCTGCGGGTGCGGCCTGCATGAAGGCCTCGTTGGATGCGGGCAAGGTTGTAACTTTGCCGAGCGCAAATACCATAGCGGACGGTACTGCGGTAAAAACCCCCGGTTCAAAGATTTTTCCCTATCTTCAGAAAAATCTTGACGGCATTATCACAATAGAGGATGATGAAATAATCGTTTCCTTCCTTGACATGGTGGAAAACCATAAGATGATAGTCGAAAATTCCGGCCTGCTTACGGTTGCGGCCCTGCGTCATCTCGATGTTAAGGGAAAGAAGATAGTCTCGATACTTTCCGGAGGAAACATGGATGTCATCACCATGTCCTCGGTCGTGCAGCAGGGACTTATATTCCGCGACAGGATATTCACCGTTTCGGTGCTTTTGCCCGACAAGCCCGGTATGCTTCATAAGGTTTCCGGAGTGATCGCCGACCTTCAGGGCAATGTAATAAAGCTTGAGCATAACCAGTTCGTATCGACAAACAGAAATGTAAGCGTTGAGCTTCGCATCACTCTTGAAAGCTTCGGAACGGAGCATAAGGAGAGAATAATGAAAAAGCTCGAGGAAGAAGGCTACAGACCCAAGATCGTAAGAACCAGCCTGTAGGATTTTGAAATATATGCGGAGGTGCCTTAAGTTGGAAGGACAGCTGATAATATCGATAAGCAGGGAATTCGGAAGCGGCGGACATGATGTTGCAAAAAAGCTTTCCGAGGAGCTTGATATCAAATTCTATGATAAAAACATACTTGACGAGATAGTAAAGGCAAATTCTTCCGCAGAGCAGCTCAAGGAATATGATGAGATGCCCGACAGCTTTTTCGGAAAGAAGTTCGGTAAAAAGGCTGCAGAGGCTGCGCTTGCGAGAATGCAGTTTGACTTTATCCACAAAAGAGCCGAGCTCGGCGAATCCTTTGTGGTTGTCGGACGCTGCTCGGATGTAGTGCTGGCAGGCTTTGAAGGGCTTTACAGCTTCTTTGTGAGAGGCGACAGAAAGCAGAAGGTCAAAAGGGTCATGAAGAAATACGGCCTGAACGATAATGACGCGCTTGCCCTTATGGAGCTTAACGATAAACAGCGCAGGCAGTATCATAACCAGTATTCCGAATACAAGTGGGGCGATTCAAGAGCCTATGATATCTGCATAAATTCAAGTCCTCTGGGCGTGGATAAAACGGTTGCGATTTTGAAGGACTATATCGAACAAAGCCGAAAATAAGGAGTTAAGTGTGAAGCAGGAGACCTGTTTGAAAATAATTTTAACATTTACGCTCCTGCTTTTGCTTTGTGCCTGCGGGGAAAAAGACAAAAGTACCGTGGGTGATACAAATATCGTGGTGAACTATACGGTTTCGCCGACTGCAGCCGAAAAGGCGACAGACGATATTGCAGACAGGACAGAAGAGAAAGAGAGCGAATCGGGAAAGGAACAGGTTCCCGACGCGGAAACCTCGGCTGCCGGAGAATGGGGCAGGTTCAGAACAGGAACCTGGGCTGTAAAAAAATCCGACGGAAGCAGTGTTTTTTTAAGCTTTTGCAAGGATAAGAGCATCATCAGAAGAAACTTAAGCGACGGAAAAGAGGAGTTTTTTAGAGACGGCGCCGTACCGGAAGAACTTTATATCCTTGATATAGAGCATGTAGACGAGGACAGATATATAATACATAACAATGCCGGTATCGAAATGGTACTTGACTATGTCTCGGCAAAGGCGGAGGAATTCTCCTTCTGTTCGGACATCTATCTCAGATCGAAGGCATTGGGAATGGCAGAGAATTTGTCTGACGCGGGCGAAGTCAGGGTGGACTCGGAGATAAAGGAATCCGGGTGCGACAAGGCCGTGGTGATCGTGAAATACGGTCCTGCCAGGGAATACTACGAATTCAACAGAATTACCGGAGAAGGAAAAAGGATTAATGAAAAATGAGTTTACGGAAGAGGAACTAAAGGAAAGTATAAGAGTTCCGAAGACAGTGGAGGAAAAGCTCCGTCTTACCGTTGAAAAATGCCTGGAGAGAAGCGGGATTTACCACCAGGTTTTTTCGAGGATAAAGACTGCAGCCTCACTTGCGAAAAAATATAAAAGAAAAGCCTATGACGGGGGAAAAAAGATACAGGATCTCATCGGCATAAGGATTGACGTATATTTTGAGGATGATCTGAAAATCTGCAGGAACCTGCTCGAAAGGCTTTTCGGCAAGGCGGAATGGAGCAGGACATCCTTTGAAGAGGAAGAGTTCAAGCCGCAGAAGATAAACGGCGTATTCAGGCTGCCCGAAGAATTAAAGACCATGATCTCTGACGAGACCTGGGATTTCTATATCGACGACACCTTTGAAATCCAGCTTAAGACCATTTTCTTTGAAGGCTGGCATGAAATCGAGCATGACATGAAATACAAGGGTGCCGATCTGTGGGAAGGAAAGAGCGACCGCGCAAGGTATTTCAATACCATACTTGCAACCCTTGAGCTCTGCGACAAATCGATAGTTACCCTTTTCGAAAACCTGGGACACGATCTCTACCATGAAAAGAACTGGGCCGGAATGATAAAGGCTCATTTCAGGCTTAAGATGGCCGGAGGAGACCTCTATCCCGAGCTTGTTGAGTACTTTGACTCCGACCAGAGGGTTGAGAATGTTCCCAAGAGGATATTCAAAACCCGCAGGGAAGAACTTATCGGCTGGCTCCTTGAGCTTCCGAGGCGTGTGCCCATCAATATCAATACGATAGTTGCGGTAATTAATAAAAGGCTGATTAACGATCCGGAAGTAACGCGCATAATGGAGGACAGGGACGTTTTTGAGAAACGTTCGGAAAGGCAGGGCGACGATGAGGAGAAGTACGATCTCCGCATTCCCGAGCTCATGAGCACCTTTCATGCAGATGTCCTGATGATCAGCGACGAAAATAACCGCGACGAGAAATATATGTCCGCGGTCAATACCATATATTCCTGGATATACAACAAGTTCTCGTCGGTGCTGCCGGCACTGAGCAAAGAGGTTGAAAGCATAAATATCGAGGAACTCGGTTTCTGGATCAGGGTTGATTACAGGCCGGAGGAGAGGATATTCCTCTGCTCTGCAAAGCACATAGATACCAGGCAGGCCGGAAGGATATGGATAACCTATGCCCTGATAATGCCGGACGGGGCGGGAGAGCTAAGGCTTGCGGTTGACAACGGATTTACATATTTCCCGGACGAAAATGATAAGACCGATGTTACAAGGGTGTTCTCGTGTCCGAGGTTTTACCGCCAGATAGTAAGCCAGATAGGAGTAAAGGACGAGTGGGAGCTTGGAAACACCCATCTTGTAATTACGAAGGAACAGGCCGATAAGATGATAGAGCTCATCATATCCGACCACAGGACCTTCCCTATCGTAATGCTGATGTCTGCGGAAGTAAATGACGGAAGGCTTGATGAGGGCTGGCTTGGCAGCTTTGCCATCAGATATATCCAGGATAAAGCCGGTCATTACGCACATTTTGCAAGAATACACCGGCCCATGGGAGCATACATGCTTGAACGTGTAGCCGAGCTCGGAATTTCCTATGAATTCAAGCTGAAGGACGAGATGAAGCAGGGACTTATCGTCATCATGCCGAAGAAGAACAGTGTTCTGGTAAGCGAAAGCTTTTCCGAGGCCCATATAGCAAACTGCAGCTTTGCATCCTTTGATGCCATAGAGCATCTGCAGCCCTTCAGGCAGCAGGATAACGGCAAGGCATTCGGAAACGAGCTTCTGACTCTGCTTCGGAGAATGAATACCGAGCATGAGCATTATACCGTGATACGTTAAAAAAACGGCCCCCGGAATTCCGGGGGCCTTATCTGTCAGATTTTCTTTGCGATTTCGGCGGCAAGCTCTGCTGCTTCGCCGTCCGCATAGCTTCCCTGATCCCAAACGGGAAGGATGCCGTCGCCTTCAAAACGCGGAACTACATGCACATGCAGATGGAACACGCTTTGTCCTGCGGCCCTTCCGTTGTTCTGGAGCAGGTTTACTCCGTCGCAGCCCGTAACCTCGGAAACCGCCTTCGCTATCTTTTTTGCCACCGGCAAAAGCTTTCCGGCTGTCTCGTCCGAAAGCGAGAAGATATTGTCCGCATGCTCCTTCGGAAGTATGATAACATGTCCCTTATGAGCGGGAGCTATGTCAAGTATCGCCCTGAAATCATCATCCTCGTAAACCGTTGCCGAGGGGATGATGCCTGCGGCTATCTTGCAAAAAATACAATCGTTCATCTTTCAGTCCTTTCAGGGAACCGTGTCCCGTTTTTATCGATACTATCATTTTAAAACTAAATTCACTTGTACGCAAGAGAAAAATGAGGTATACTATAAAATTATGAAGAAGATTATTATCAGGGCCGTTGTGCTTCTTGCGGTTTTCTGCACAGCCTTTGCCCTGCGTTTCATGACAATCGACGAGCACAGCGCAAGTACCGGAAAGCTTTCGACCTCGGTGGGAAGCGCATCCCTTCCTCTGCTCAGCTTTACCGTTAACGGCAACGAGATAAATCTTACCGAAGGGCATACCATGCCCGTCGACGACACGGTGGGAAGACAGAGCATAACTCCGGTCTCGACAGAGCAGAAGCTCAGTATCAATATCGATGCCGGAAACATGAGCATTAAGAAAATGGAATTTTCGGTACATGAGCTTCCGGATCTCAACGTGCTTGAGGAACAGGAACTGAACGATCTGAAGCATGCCCCGGGGCAGAGGACTACCGAACAGATAAGCCTCAGCCAGGCGATGACTGCGGGTAAAGAATACCTTTTTAAGGTTGTGCTCATAAATTCCGAAGGAAAAAGAATATACTATTATACAAGGCTGCAGCCGGCAAATTTCGGTAATCTCACTAAGAGCATAGAATTTGTCAGGAATTTCCATCTTGCCACCTTTGACAAGGAAAAGATAATTGAATATGAAAAATATCTCGAGACCGAGGACGGCAGGATAAATGAGGATTTTTCTCATGTGACGATAAAGGACGATATCGAAACCATAAGCTACGGAAGCCTTGAGCCTGCCGAGGTTTACAGGATGATTCCGACCATAACGGAGTATAACGACCGCTTTGCGAGCGTAGCGTACAATTTCTGGGTTCAGGCCTATACCGACAGAGGCCTTGAAACCTTCCGCTGTCTTGAGGGCTACCGTTTTAAATACGGCGATGACAGGATGATCCTTTATAACTATGACAGAACGATGGAGACCGCCTTTGACCCGGGCTTTTTCGACCTGATGGGCGGAAAGCTTATGCTCGGCATCACTTCGGACCCTGAGGTTGAAACGCTTGTAAGTGCCGATAAAAGCTGCATGCTCATGTCATACCAGGGCACGCTCTGGATGCTGGACCTTAAAAACAACGTGCTGACCGAAGTGCTCAGCTACAAAAACAGGGAGGAATTTTACAGGCAGCCGGAAGCGGAATATGACTTCGACCTTCTTTCGATCGACAATGAAGGAAATGCTGAGTTTGCGGTTTACGGCTACATCGGAAAAGGCGGCTATGAGGGAAGAAACGGCATACTGTACTACCATTATTATCCGCGCGATAACCGCATAGAAGAAAAGATGTTCATACCGGCAAATATAGGAATGTCGGAGCTTAAGGATTCGTTCGGCAGGGTAAGCTTTACCTCCGAAATGGGCATATATTATTTTACCTACTTCAATGCCTACTATTCATATGAGCTCGATACAAACGTGCTTCATACAATTATTTCCGACATGGGCGACAACTGGCTTTACTTCAAAAAGAAAGGCATGCTGGTTTACAACGAAAATACGGAGCTTGCGGAAAATAAAAGGATAGTGGTATATGATACCGAAAAGCAGGAGCAGCATTATATCGAGGCGCCTTCCGGAAAGATCATATCCTTGCTCGGGACCGTAGATGACAGGATAGTATACGGCGTTGCCGGAGCGGGTGACTTCTCGTTTTTTGACGACGGACGGCTCATGGTGCCCTATGACAGCATCGTGATCGCCGAAATAAACGGCGACAGCGTTAAAAAATACATGCCCGAAGAAGGAAAGTATGTGTGCGACCTGTCCTTTGAAGAAGGGATCATCTCGATGAAGCTTTATGAAAAGCTTTCGTCGGCTTCCGGTACCAAAAAGGCACAGTTTGAAGAAAGCGACAAGGACGTGATC
>DFFN01000171.1 GCA_002369525.1 Lachnoclostridium sp. UBA3775
TACGGACAGTGGCCCAAGTGCGGCGAGATCGACATTATGGAAGTTATGGGTCAGAGCACAAGCAGGCTCCACGGAACCATACATTACGGCGAGCCTCATGCACAGCAGCAGGGTACATATGATCTGACAGAAGGTCCTGACTTTGCAAGCGATTTCCATACCTTCTCATTTGAGTGGGAACCCGACAAAATGGTATGGTATGTAGACGGTTTTAAATACTTTGAAGCAAACGACTGGTTTACAGCAGTTGAGGGTGACGGCGAGATCACATATCCCGCACCCTATGACCAGCCTTTCTATGTGATTCTTAACCTTGCCGTCGGCGGCAGCTGGGTAGGTTATCCCGATGATACCACAAGCTTTGACAACAATCCTTATGTTATCGATTCTGTAAAGGTTTACCAGAAGGATGCTTCCTATTATGAAGAGAAAGAAGCAAAGGCTGAGAAGCCCGTTAAGGTTGTTAACTTCAGAGATCCCGATGCAAACGGAAATTATGTAAATAACGCAGATTTTGCAACTGAAATCAATAAGGATACCGACTGGGAGCTTCATCTTGAGGATGACGGCAAGGGTTCAACAACAAAGGTTGAAAACAATACCATCCTTATTACTCCTGTCGCAGCAGGCGGAGTTCCTTACAGCGTACAGCTTAAGCAGCAGGGTATTCCTATCTGTGAGGGCGTTGAGTATACTCTTACCTTTGATGCAAAGGCAGACGAGAACAGAACCATCATCATCGATGTTGAAGGCCCGAACAGAAGCTGGAAGAGATACTTTGAGGATACTACCGTTGATATCACAACGGAAATGAAGACCTACACTTATACTTTCACTATGACTGATGATACAGATGCAGATACAAGCCTCGAGTTCAACCTCGGACAGCAGGAATCTGTAGCTGCAGTTACACTTGCAAACATAAGCCTCAAGGCTACAGGCGGCACAAAGATCGAAAGCGGCAACAAGGCTAAGAAGGTACGTGCAGACGGCAACTATGTTTACAACGGCAAATTCCAGGAAGGCAAGGGAAGACTCGGCTTTTGGGAGATTGAAGAAGCCGACAAGGATAAGGTTTCCGTAACCAATGATAATAACGACAGAAGATTAAAGGTTGTTGCGCCCGAAGGCACGAGCAAGGATGCTCCGCTTGTGATCAGACAGACAGGACTTCCTCTTATTGAAGGAGAGTATTCGCTTTCGTTTAAGGCCTATAAGGAAGATGCCGCCGAAAATGACAAGTCGGTAGTTGTTAAGGCAGGCAGCGCCGAGGTCAATGAGGCCGTAAGCAACGATCCTGCAAATGAGATAAAGACGGTGATCAATTATAAGAACGGAGATCCCGATGAATTCGTACTTTCATTCAATGCTCCCGGAACTTACTATGTTGACGATATCATGCTTACCGAGAATGCTCTGATAAAGAACGGTTCGTTCAATGCGGGAATGTCAGGCTTTACCCAGTACAGCTACAATACCGCGAAGACGGAATATACTGTAGACAGTCTTTCGGAGGACAATGCTTTTGCGATTACGATTTACAATACCGGTGATGAAGACTGGCATGTACAGCTCTATCAGGACGGTGTAAATCTTGTGCAGGGCCATTTCTATCGCATAGCTTTCAAGGCTAAGAGCTCAAAGAAGAGGACCATTAAGTGCACCATTTCGCATAACGGTTCCAATGACGACAACTGGGAGCCTTACTTCGATCATATCGAAGCAGAGCTTGACAGCGAATATCAGACATTTACAAAGGATTTTGAAATGACAGCCGATTCCGATCCGGCATCGAGACTTGATTTTGCACTCGGAAAGATGACGGTTCCGATTTCGGAAGAACACAGCATTTTCATTGACGATATCACATTGGTTGAAATCGACAAATCCGAAGCAAAGCTTTCATAATGAAGCTTTTGAAAAATACGATCAAAAGAGAGAAGTAATATAAGAGAAAAACAGCTCCGGCTTGCACGGGGCTGTTTTTTTAAATGCTCTTTAAACGAAAAATCCCTTGCACTCTTCCACATTATGTGGTAAAATTTATATATCTATGGCACAAGATAATGTAAAGGGATTACGTCTTTCCATAGGATTAACAACGATGTGAGGAAAGAAATGGCAAATTACGACGGAAGTCAGATAGTGGTGCTTGAGGGACTCGATCCCGTAAGGAAGCGCCCGGGTATGTATATAGGCAGTACCGGAACGAGAGGTCTGCATCATCTTATATGGGAAATCCTCGATAACGGAATTGACGAGCATCTGGCCGGATTCTGTAACAAAATAGAAATTACCATGCTTGCCGACGGCGGCATAACGATTAAAGACCACGGAAGAGGAGTTCCCGTCGACAAACATCCGACAAAGAAAATTCCTACCGAAAGAGTTGTTTATACCGTGCTCCATGCCGGCGGAAAATTCGGAAACGATGTATACAAGGTTTCCGGAGGTCTCCACGGTGTAGGTGCGTCGGTCGTTAACGCCCTTTCGACAAAAATGTATGTCGAGATAAGAAGAAACGGTCTTATCTATCAGGATGAATATAAAAACGGCGGAAAGCCGGTTACAAAGCTTGACGACAAGGGCGAGCTGCCCTCGGTCGGCAAATGCGCTAAATCAGATACCGGAACAACAGTTACCTTCTATCCGGATCCCACCATTTTCGAAACAACAGAATTTAAAGCCGATACGATAAAAAAGCGCCTTAAGGAGATAGCATATCTCAACAAGGGCCTTACCATAGAATTTGAAGATAAGCATACGGGTGAGAAGAAGACCTATTACGAAGAAAACGGCATTAAGAGCTTTGTATCCTACCTGACAAGGGAAATGCCCGCGCTTCATCCCGATCCCATCTATATCGAAGGCAAGAGCGGAGATATTGAGATCGAGGTTGCTTTTCAGTATACCAACACCTATCAGGAGCAGATCAATTCCTACTGCAACCGCATAAACGTTGTTGACGGCGGAACGCTGGTGACAGGCTTTAAGACCGCCCTTACCCGTGTAATGAACCAGTATGCAAGAGAACTCGGAATGCTTAAGGACAAGGACGAGAACTTCGACGGAAAGGATATACGTAACGGTATCGTTGCGATAATTTCCATAAAGCATCCCGATCCCCAGTTTGAAGGCCAGACCAAGACCAAGCTCGGAAACACCGATGCAAAGATGGCGGTTGATGAGGTCTTCGCCAAAGAGGTAACCTATTATTTCGACAGAAACGTTGAAATCTTAAAGAAGATACTTGAAAATGCCATGAAGTCCTACCAGGCGAGGAAGGCGGGCGACAAGGCAAGGAATGCGGTGCTCAAGCAGCTTAACGACGTGGATACAAAATCAAAGCTTGCCGCATGTTCATCCAAAAAGCCTGAGGAGTGTGAGGTTTACATAGTCGAGGGTGATTCCGCGGGCGGTACCGTTAAGACCGCAAGGAACCGTAAGACTCAGGCAGTGCTTCCGCTAAGAGGAAAAATCCTGAATGTTGAGAAAGCAACGCTTGAAAAAATCCTGACCAATAACGAGATAAAGACCATGATTGCTTCCTTCGGCTGCGGGATCGGAGATGAATTCGATCTTTCAAAGCTGCGCTATGACAAGATCATAATCCTGACGGATGCCGATGTCGACGGAGCCCATATCTCAACGCTTTTACTGACATTTTTCTACCGCTTCATGCCGGAGCTCATAATGGAGGGCAAGGTTTACAGAGGACTTCCCCCGCTGTATAAGGTGGAATATGAAACAAGCGGCGGAAAGAAAAAGGAAAAAAAGAGCCGGTATATCCTTGATGATTTCGAGCTTGAAAAATTCAGGCGCGAAAACGAGGGCAAGATAAAGATAAACGGCGTTCAGCGATATAAAGGCCTCGGCGAAATGGATGCCGAGCAGCTTTGGGAAACCACTCTCGATCCCGAAAGAAGGGTGCTTGCGAGGGTTTCGATAAGCGATGCGGTCGAGGCGGATGAAATAACCGGACTTCTGATGGGCTCGGCAGTGCCTCCGCGCCGCGAGTTCATAATGACCGAAGCAAAGTATGCCATAGTAGACAAATAACACTGTGTCATGGTGAAGAGAAACAGGAGTAAATAACAGATGTCTGTTACAGAAGATAACATAATACAGCGTGACTTTGTGGAGGAAATGAGAACCTCCTACAGAGACTATGCAATGAGCGTAATAATCGCACGTGCCCTTCCGGATGTAAGGGACGGACTGAAGCCGGTTCAAAGACGCGTGCTTTATGCAATGATAGAGCTCGGACTTCAGCCCGACAAGCCGCATCGTAAATGCGCGCGTATAGTCGGCGATACCATGGGTAAATACCATCCTCACGGCGATTCTTCGATCTATGAGGCCCTGGTACACATGTCCGAGGACTATTCCCTTGCGATCCCTCTTGTCGACGGCCACGGAAACTTCGGCTCGATAGACGGAGACGGCGCCGCTGCGATGAGATATACCGAAGCAAGGCTTTCCGAGGGAGCTATGACCTTGCTTGACCATCTTAACGAGGGACTTGTTGAATTTGATCCCAACTTTGACGAAAGCGAGAAGGAGCCGAGAGTGCTTCCGGCCATGCTTCCGAATCTGCTTATCAACGGTACGACCGGTATAGCGGTCGGAATGGCAACAAATATCCCGCCACACAATACCGGAGAGGTCATCAACGGAGTCATCGCTTACATGGACGATCCTTCGATTACGGTAGAAGGCCTTATGGAATATATCCCCGGCCCGGATTTCCCGACCGGCGGCATAATCACGAATGCCAGCGAGCTTAAGAGCCTGTATGAGACCGGTGAAGGCAAGATCAGGGTAAGGGCGAGAACCGAAAGCGAGAATAGCGAATACGGCAGAAAGAGCATAGTCATTACCGAGATTCCCTACACCGCATCGGGTTCGAAGACAAGGCTTGTTGAAAACCTTGTTTCGCTTATGAAGGACAAGGTCTTCGAGGAAATATACGATGTACGCGACGAGTCCGGAAAAGAAGGCGTCAGGATCGTGATCGAAGTGAAGAAGGACAGGGATGCAGCCAATCTTCTGAACGGACTTTTCAAGAAGTCGGCTCTTGAGGATACCTATGGTGCATGCTTCCTTGCGGTAAAGGACCAGCAGCCCCACCAGTACAGCCTCAAGGCTCTGATAAAGGAATTCGTTGAATTCCAGGAGGAGCTCTATACAAAGGAATATCAGTTCCTTTTGGATAAGGCGGAGAAAAGGCTGGAGGTTGTCGAAGGTCTGGTAAAGGCTGTCGATGTCATAGATGCGATAATCGAGGTGCTCAGGGGTTCCGAGTCCGTAAAGCAGGCTAAGGACTGCC
>DFFN01000130.1 GCA_002369525.1 Lachnoclostridium sp. UBA3775
TCGCGAAGGGCAAAAACAACGGCGTTTCGATCGAAAGCCTTGACGAAGTGATCGACGGCAACGGCCTTATAGAACTTAAGAATAAGGTTGCGGGAATATATGTGCATAACCACATCTATGCCTACATCGCGAAGCTTGTCCAGGCGACAAGGGATAACCCCTACATCGAACTCGGCATGAGTCCGAGAGGCACGATCGCCTGCTCAAAAATGGCAATGGCCGAAGCCTTCCTTAAAGGCAGGGACTATGTTATACCCGATGATGTGGAGGCTGTGTTCAGGGATGTCGCAACCCACCGTATCGTAATGAATACAAAGGCAAGGGTCGCCAAGGTAAGCCGCGAAAGCGTTCTCACGGAAATACTCGGAAGCGTTAAGCAGCCGGCTTCCTTCATGGAAAGGGCATAGTCGTGTTGAGCTTTGTTCTTTTTATCCTGACGGTATCGATAATATTATATCTTTCGCTGATTTTTGAAAGTACGGGTCTCGCACTGCTCGGCTTAAGCGCAGTGCTGTTTGCCGTGCTTTCGTTTTTTTACCTGCTGTTCATCAGGAAGAAGGTCAGGGTTAAGCTTGAGATACCGGTAAAGGTCGCGGAAAAAGGACAGGATTTCGGGCTCAGGATAGATGTAACCAACCGGTTCATCGTTCCGATAGGAAAACTGGTGATGCACATAGAATACGGTGAGGACTGCAGCCGGGACAGAGAGGAAATAACCCTTAAAATGTTTGACATCCCGAAGGGTAAAAGCTCGGAAATCAAAAGGCTGGCGGTAATGTTTTCGGGCAATTACGAATTTTCCACTTACAAAGTTAAACTTTATGATTATTTCGGCATTTTCCATATGAAAGTGAAGAAAAAGAGTATCACCCATGCACTGATACTTCCTGAACTTAACGAGGTACCCGTGACACTTGGAGAGGGAGTCAAGAATTTCTATGGTGAGGCGCTGGTCTATGATGAACTGAATGTGGGACAGGACCCGAGCGAAACCTTTGACGTCAGGGAATTCCGTGACGGAGACAAGCTTCAGAGGGTTCACTGGAAACTCAGTGCCAGAATGGATGACCTTATCGTAAAGGAAACCGCTCAGCCCAAGGCCTGCCCTGTAGTGCTTTTTATGCCTGAGGGAGTAAAGGGAGAGAACGGGGCGCTCGATTACATGGCTTCGCTGTCCTTCACGCTTATGGACATGAAATGTCCTCATTATGTGGTCTGGAACTCTGCAAGCAGAAGTGATCTTGTGAGAGTCAGAGTGGATGATGAGGAAAGCTTTTACCTTGCGCTTACTGTATATATGCAGGATAATTCCGAGGAATATGCGGGCGTGCGCAAGGACAGATACAAGGAAAAATACAAGGGCGAATTCTATCTGCATGGTGTTTTTGCAGATTCAAAGGGAGGTATCAGCCTTGACGGCGCAGATCCCGTAAGGCCCGAAAAGATTGAAGAACTGCTGCTGAAATAGAGAAAGGCAACACATAAGGCATGAAGCGTATTCAGAGAGTACAATGGGAAAAAACAGATGAGTCGGACAGACCGGAATTAAGGGTACTGTTCGCCGAGGCAGTCTGGGAGACGATATCCATACTGCTTCTGATTTTTGCTGCCTTTTTTATGCTTTCCTGCCTTTCATACCATATTGCGCCCGATTCATCGGACGCCTTTAAAATCATAATGATCGTTACTTTTACCGTAATGTTCTATGAGGTGTCGGTGCGTTTCATATTAAGCAGGATAAAGGGAAAAACCAGGAAATACCTGCGCCTGCTTTTTGCAATTGTTCCGTTCTTGCCTGTACTTCTTCTGCTTCTCATTTACTACAGGTCAAACTACGACGAGATAAGGGGTGGTCTTGCGGCCGCTGCGACATTTTTCCTAAAGCCGTACAACAGGATCTTCGGCTCAAATATTGTTATCAGGCATGCTGACAATGAATATATTTCCATGGGCCTTACCTTTACCTTTATCTGCATATTTTTTGCTTTTTATTTTATCTCGCGGCTCGGAAAACGCAAATGGCTGTATTTGCTGCTGCCTTTAGCTTCCACAGCAATTCTTATGTACGTGGGACTTGCTCCTGAGTGGATCCATATCGTACTTTATGCCGGCGGTATCTTTATGATGTTCAGAAAAGGCTGGGGCAGGGGCTGGTTTGTTAGTGCTGCCACATCCCTTGCCGTTTTCATGATCATATGCATAGTTGCAGGCTTTGTGCTTCTGTCTCCTGCCGAAAAGGTACTTGACTATGCAGATGAGATCAAGGAGTTCCAGAACAAAATTGAAAAGAGCATAGAAAGTCTGTTTTCGAGGGTATTTCTTTCAACGGACAAGACCCTGGACAACTCGAGTCCGAGGTATAAGGATGCAAAAATAATGACGGTCACCATGGACACGAAACCCTCCGGAAACCTTTATTTCAAGGAGTTCTACGGGGTTGATTATGAGGACGGCACATGGAAGGCTTCCACATCTGATCTTGTCGAGGCATGCAAGGATTATGGCATCGATCCCGAGGAAGTGGCTATAAAGCTTGCAGGGGCTGAATATGACAACAAGCGCTATGATCGTGCGGACTATGAAATCGAATACAGCGGGCTGCTCGGACAGGCCATGCTTCTGCCATATGCGGTTGATACGGACGGAATAAGCGGGCTTAGCTTCAAGGGAGATTATGTTGCGAAAAAGGAAATGACGAAGAAAAAGGTGAGCTTTTCGGGCCTTGATACCAATACCTTTGTGACAAAGACGCTGCTGGAACCGGAAAAGTCGCTTACTTCAAAGGACTATTCCTTCTGGGGTTGGTATGGAAATTATGTCAACAGTACCTGCCTTTATGTGCCTGAATATATTTTCAAAACCAGGCCCTACAGGGAACTTGAAGATAGAAGAAGACACCGTCTGAGTGAGGAAAACGAGTGGCGTCTTGATATGGCAAAGCAGGTCAAGGAGTATCTTGATGAGCACTATACCTACAGCTGGGAGCTTGACAGCCTTGACAGCGAGGAGGATCCTCTGGAATATTTCCTGAAGAAAGGCAGAGAGGGCTACTGCATGCACTTTGCATCTGCGGGAACCATCATACTCAGAAGCCTTGGCGTGCCGGCAAGATATGCTTCGGGCTATGTACTTAAGCCCTATATGCTGGAAGAAGATGACGGAAAATACACCGCTACAGTAAGGGACCGTAATGCACATGCATGGGTCGAGATATATTTTGACAATATCGGCTGGATTCCTTTTGAGGTAACGCCGGGCTATGAAAGCAAGACCGACGAATTCCCCGCAAGCAAGGAAGCACAGGAGCAGAGAAAAGAAGAGGAGGAGAAGAAAAAGAACCCGAGCCCGACTCCTACCGAGGCGCCTACCGAGGCGCCCATCTATACGCCTACTCCCAAGCCTACGAACACTGTGACTCCGGTGCCTTCGGGAAGTGAGAAAAAGAGTCCTACTCCTGCACCTACCAAAAAAGCCCAGCCGAGCGGAAGCCCGGGAAATGAAAGTTCTTCCGGAAATAATACTATACCAAGTCCGACTCCTGCGGAAACAAAAGAAAATAAGGGAAATCTTGGAAAAGTCCTGCTCGTTCTTTTTATAATCTCACTGTTTATAGCAGCACTGAGTCTCATATTCAGGGCAAAAAGGAAGGCCCTTGAGAAAATTGAGGACTCCCTTAAAAACAAATATTACCGGGCTGCCGTTAAAATGATGAACAGAAGGGTATACCGCAGGCTCAGAAGGAAAGGCGGCATAAAGGGCAGGAACACCACCGATAAAAAGCTTGAAGAAACCCTGCTTGAAGTGCTCGGGGAAGACAGAAAAAATGAGATAGACGAGTACATGAGAGTGGTCAAAAAGGCCGCATTCTCGGAAAATGCCGTTTCAAAGGCCGAAAGTGAGGTTGTGGCACGGCTTTACAGGCTTATATAGCTTAGTTTTTGCTTTACAAATCGGCATTACTTTGGTAGAATATTCTAAGAATGCCTTTTTGGCTTTTTGTGAGGTTTTAAATGAAAAAATCAAGATTACTTGCAATGCTGGGTATCCTGCTTGTCATTGTACAGGCCATGGTTTCGGTAGTGGCTCTTTACAGGATAAAACGGTTTGATGTGCTGGTGAACAGATACCTGATCCTTCTGGTGATCGCGCTGTTTCTGGGGCTTGCGGTGGTTTCGGCCACACAGTTTTTCAGATATGCGAATATCGTCGGAGATGTGCTGTCGGTGATACTTATCGTCGCACTTATCTGGGTAACCAATACCGTCCACATTACAGAAAAGGCGATCGAGAAGATTGCTCCCAAGGACACCATAGATGTGCTGATGAACCTTATGGTCGTAAAGGACTCCGGCTTTAATGACATTGATTCTCTTGCCGGAAAGACCGTGGGCATCTGCAAAATGGATAAGGATACAAGGGATTATTGCATAAATGCCGCAACCAAAATGAGAACAGATCTCGGTGACGTCGATATTCCGTTAAACGAGTATGAGGATGAGTTTTCTCTTTCCCAGGCTCTTCTGCACGGAGACGTTGCCGCAATGATAATCGATTCTTCCAGGGTGGGAACTATAGACGATACCTATGCCGCAATAGAAGAGGGTGAGGACGGCTACCTCGGAAAGAACACGGACGGAATTCCGGTAGTGTTTACCGATATGGCCGAGGTTCTTAAGAACTACACGATAACGGTTGAAGCGAAGGCTGTGGAAAACAAGGGCGGAGACGCTCCGAAGGTTCCCGAAAAGAAAGAGGAGGACAGGGAGATAATCGATACCTCG
>DFFN01000105.1:0-11756 GCA_002369525.1 Lachnoclostridium sp. UBA3775
GAATTCATGAACCCGCACAAATCCAACCTATTTAGTTCATTTTTACGGAACTCATTTACGAGTTTCGCAATCACCTATTTCTTAGAATTCACATTATTCCCCTCGTTTTATTGTTCCAATAACCGTTTGAATAAAAATCAGCCCTTCACTATTCTTATCTGCCGGTTCGAATCCTATTCTGTAGCTTTTTCCTTCTTCTACCGTTCCCCTTTCAAGAACTATCTCAATTTCCATCCCTTCTTTAATCCATGAGCATTCATTTTTCTCAATTTTCTCCAAAGTACAGCTGTAATTGTTTCCGTCATGATATATCCCTTCGGAAATCAAACGATTGATTCTTACAACTGCTATTACATCTGCCTCTGCCTGCATCTGTTCTTCTACATTTTCATATGTTTTTGGTTCGGGTAAAATATCATGTTGTACCGATGAGTAATACTTTTTTATATCTTCTTCAAGTTCACTCTCATCCGTGTAATTCATCTTCTTACCATTGATCACATATTTATTTTCTTTAGGAACAATCATTATATCCGCAGCCTGCTGATATCTGTCATGTGCATAAAATGTCATTTGGAACCGTTCCAAAATAAGAATATATTCCATTCCTTTCGTATACTTTTCTTCTCCAGAAACAAATGTATAGTTTGTCCCGTTAACTCTAACATTTCCGGGTATTGTAAAAAGATAGATTTCGTCATCATGGAGCTGACCACATATTACCTTTTTAACTTTAAACTTAAATTCAGTATATTTTTCACCCGGAATAACATTTTCATACTCTGCAAGCACGCATACATCACTATTTCGGCAAACATCTTCAAAGCTCAGATTCATGAGTTCATAATCATTCGAAGTAGCAATTGCTGTTGATTCTATTTTCGAACCAGAAGAACTCTCTTTTTCTGATTCTACCGATTCCTCTTTCGTTTTCTTTCCACAGGATACTGTCATTAGCAATACTAACGCCAAAACCAATAATATCTTTTTCTTCATTTCTTTATACCTCCCATCAATATACTTGGCTTAAATGATTTTTATCTCTAAAAGTTAATGTATATGTATATGCTTCATATGCATACATTACATCAGAAGAAACTGTAGAATGTCCACACCATCCCAGTGCATGTCCCAATTCATGAACGCATGTCTCTCTTTGATGAGTTTCGGTATTTCCAACATCCGCCACATAACCAGTCGCAGAATAATATTTTCTAAGCCATTTTGTCATCCCCATATAAAACAGTTGCGTCAAATTCGTACTGAAAGTATATTCGGTTCTGCCATTAGTTCCCGAAACATATGTAATTTTTCCGGTTGCATTAATCTGTGCAGGTGTTCCCCCATAAAACCTTATATCCGAATTACTGTATGCACTAGTCGAGCTATATGGAACACTTGTACTCAAGGCCGATGCCCATTGAGTACATCCATTCACCATGCCATCATAAAAAACAAATGAAGTATTACTATTAAGTTTCTTCACATAGACAGTAGGAACACCATTTTCTCAAACTCCCACATACTGACTGTCACTAAACCAGTAATTCACCAGTATTCCAGATGCTTTAGCAGTATCAACAAAGTGCATTCCACCTAAGAACGAAAGTGCCAAAATGAAGCAAATCAGTTTTTTAATAGTTTTGTTCATCTCTGTTCCTCCATGCTTATCTTCAGTTCTTCCGGCATTTCTACCTCCCCGAAAAGTAATACACACTCATTTACATTGACATCCCAATCAAAGATATCATCAAGAAGCTGTTCCATTTTTCTAGTTATTTTTTCTTTTGCAGACATGTCTTCTGCCCTCCTCAAATATTATTCCCAAAAGTTGAAAAAGAAGAATACCTGCTCCTATAGAATAATATTTTTTCGAAAGTCTGTCGAGTATCAACATTAATAGCAAAACAAACAAACCCGCTTTTATTCTTCGCATATATTTCCCTTTTCTATCAGGCGTAATTCTGTTTTCAGAGCTCACAGTACCAAATATTGCAACCAAAAATATCCATTCCAAATAAACAAGTACAAGACATTTCGTTCTCACGCTTTCAAAAGCCACAGAAAAAACGAAACAAAAAAAAGATAAAGATAAACATCCTAAATACGTTTTGGCATGTAATCCGCCAATAAACCTTCGTGTATACGCCAACACCAAGATAATAAACAAATACTCTTTTACCTTTCCCAAGAGTATAGCTCCCCAAGCAATAATCAAAAGTTTAGAAAATTCAGATATCAAGACCTCGGAAATGTACTTAATCTTAATATATCGAATTTCTTCCCTTTTTTCTGCTCCCACAATATAATCTGCAACATTTGCTGCTAATCTGGAAATCAGTATCATAGCCTTTCTCCGCCTTTTGGTATTTTAAGTTTATCATAATTACCGAAGAAGTCAAGCAGCCTGCTGTCATGAACCGCCCATATCGTGACGTGAAATTATAAAATTTTCATAAATATTGATTTTTACCTTAATTAGTGTTATATTGTTATCAAAATATTAATGTATTGTGGTGAAAAAAATGAACAATATTTTTATACTTGAAGACAACGTAAAAACACTTGAATTTCTTTGCGACCTGATCAAAGAGAAAAGAACTCAGGAAAAAGTCTTTTGTTTTAGCGATATTGAATCTGGCTATGCAGCACTAAAAAGCACTAAAATATTCAACATTTTTTTCCTGGATATTTCACTTGAAAGCAAGCTGAAAGATAATTGTGGATATGATTTTGCGCGCCTAATAAGAGAGATGCCTCAATACACGGACACTCCAATAATTTTCATTACCGGTTATGATTATCCAATTCCTGAAGCGATCAATGATATACATTGCTTCCGCTTTTTAAAAAAGCCCATATCAAAAGACATCTTTTTGGCCGCTTACGATGCTGCTCTGACGAACAGAGTACTACCTTCCAAAATCACTATCCGACTTGATAATGGGACGCTTAAAACACTTAAAATATCTGATATATTTTACATAACAAGTGAGGGACATATTCAGACCTATCATACTGCAAGCGGAGTTATTATGGGTGTACGTTCTTCTCTCGAAAATCTCCAGAAAAGCAATCCAGACACGTTCATTTTCAGTTCCAGAAACACATTGATAAATAAAGAACATGTTTCATATTTTGATAAATATAAAAACATCGTTTCAGTTAAAGACACTGCCCTCAAAGTTGGTAACAGTTATAAACCATTGATAAAGGAGATATTCTCATGATGGAATTTGTCAGCAGTCTGATAAGTAATTTAGTTGAAGAGATTATGTTTGCACTTATTTGTATCTGCATGAGCAAACCGCTTTATACTAAGATAAATATAAAAAAATTACTTATAGCAACGTTGCTGTTTTTTCCTATCATACTGTTGGACATAACAATAAACAACAATATCGTTTTCTCATTACTGGGTTTGATTCTAAAATTCTTACCAATTTATGTCATTCTCGGCATATCCCTTTCCGACACAATCATGCTGTATACATTATCATATATAGTTATATTCATTTCCGAAATTCCTGTAGCCTTACTGACTTTTCCGTTAAACAAAACACTTTCTCACGATGCATATAATATTGTCGGAAGTATTATCACGCTCTTAATCATCCTGCTTGTATATAAACATATTCCGCTGAACAGAATATATAAAACATTCCGCGAAGAATATCCTTCAACACTTCTGATTTTGGTAAACATAGTGTTTCTGATTCTTTTCATAAGTATACTCTTCCGATCGAAACCAGAAAGTTTTTATATGTCGGCCCTGATTGTAATAATTGTCTACATCATCATTATTGCCATCAATATCGAACTATCAGTTACCAGGGCGAGGATTATCAGCCAAAGAAATGAACTTGATGCCCAGAATGAGAAAATCATGACCTATGAGGCCTATCTCCCGGCAATTTCCGAACTGATAAATGATGTCAGGGAGCGTCAGCATAATTATAACGACAAATTACAGGGCATTTATGCGCTTTCGGTAACACATAGCGACTATGATTCACTTCGGGATGCACTTCAAAAAGAATGTGCTGCCATCAGCCTCCCTTCTGAATCTTCCATGTTATTACGCCTTGATTTAAAAGTACTGGCAGCATTCCTTTTCAGTAAAAGCAAACAGGCCGCTCAAGACAATAAAACCCTTTCTATTTCTATGCCTTCACCCTCATATTCTTCTTCGGTACCTGAATATATTCTGGTAGAAATGCTTGGAATACTTATTAACAATGCATTGGAGGCAACTCCGGATGGCGAAACCGTTTATTTAAAGCTTGACTGCGGCGGTGGAACTTTTGGAGTTGAAATAAAAAATCCGGGCACGCCTTTTACTGAAAAGCAGAAAAAGGACATTTTCGTGCCCGGCTACACAACAAAAACAAATGACAGAAAAACGGTTCTCAACATGCCCGAAATCAATAATATTCCACGTGGCTATGGACTTTCAGGTCTAAAAAAGCTTACCGAAAAATACGATTGTGATCTTATTGTCACAGACGAGGAAACCGAGAATGGCTCTTTCATTGTTTTCAGACTTATCACAAATGCCTGATTCCTGTATCCCCCCTGGCATCAATTTTGTTATTATTGTAATAGTTATCTTTCCGGGCAAAGCGCATAGACTTCATCCGGAGTACCCGCGCTGTAGGTCCCGACACCCGGAATTACATGAAATGCTATCCTTTTATCACTGCCTCCGCATGAAACAAGCAGAAACATTGTCATAACCAATACTAAAAATATATGTTTTTTATTTTCTTTTGGTGTTATAATAAAAATATGAGAACATTATCTTCCACTCTATCACAACCGACTGATTCATGCAAGCTCTGTCCGAGAAATTGCGGTATAAGCAGAAAAGAAGGCAAAACCGGATTCTGCGGAAGTACCTCAGATATCAGTATTGCAAGGGCAGCCCTGCACATGTGGGAGGAGCCATGTATTTCAGGTCTTGAGGGCTCCGGAACCGTGTTTTTTACAGGCTGCAGCCTTCGCTGTGTTTACTGCCAGAACAACCGCATTTCGGGAAGTTTTTCCGCTCCGTACAGTGAAGCATCAGCAGAGAAAACAGTTACGATCCCCGAGCTGTCGGATATCTTTCTTTCCCTGCAGGCTCAGGGTGCCAACAACATAAACCTCGTTACTCCCGATCATTTCATGCCGGATATCGATACCGCGCTTGATATTGCCAGAAAAAAAGGCCTCTTGCTTCCTGTTGTCTGCAACTGCAGCGGTTATGAGAGTGTTGACAGCCTCAGGAAGTATTATAAGAATGTAGATATTTTTCTCACGGATTTCAAATATATGGATGCAGAACTTGCAGGGAGGCTTTCAAAGGCCCCTGACTATCCTGAAGTTGCAAAGAAGGCTCTTTCGGAAATGTTTAAGCTTGTGGGAGAGCCTGTCTTTTCTGACAGACCCTCCGGAACCGACAATATTAATATAATGAAGAAAGGGATTATCGTACGGCATCTCGTACTGCCGGGACATAAGAAAAATTCAAAGGAAGTCATTAAATATATTGCAGAAAACTATGGTGATAAAGTGTATCTGTCCGTCATGAACCAGTATACTCCGCCGGCCTATCTTTTTGAAATGCCCGAGTTTAAGGACATCGCCAGAAAGGTCACAAAACGTGAATATACCGAGGTAGTGGACTTTGCCCTCTCCCTCGGTATAGAAAATGCTTTTATTCAGGAAGGTCAAACCGCCTCCGAGAGTTTTATTCCCGATTTCGGTATGTGATCAGCTTGCAAGGCAGGCTTTAAGCTTTCCTACAAGCAGCGCGCTTCTTGTCATTCCGATATTGTTGATTATGTATATTTCCGTTGCACCTGTTGTTTTCACAAGCTCGGCAAAACTCTTCTTATAGTATCTGTAGTCAACTTCATAAATGGTCTGATAGTGATCGACAAGATATGGTACAAAGGCATTTCCGAAGGATTCCTTTACCACTATGCATGCGCTGCCGTCACTGAGCCCTTTGTTTTTAATGACCGTATAGGGGTTGTCCCCTGCGGCATAGGCACAATATTTCAGCGTTTTGCCGTATTTCGTAACGTCGTTAAAAAGAGGCCATGCAAGAGTCTGTCCGTCTGTCTGGGTAAACGTAAGCGAGGTGGATGCACCCGAATCGTAGCATTCGACATAGTCCGGGTTGGTTTCAAGCTGCGCCGACTTCGTATCATTCCAGAAGGATCCGTAGAAACCGTCATATCTCTTCACCGTATAGTCGGAAAGATTTTTTGTTGTCTTTCCGAGTGCCTTCATAATCTCGGCATATGCATAGTATGCGCCGCGGCCTGTCCAGTGATGATCGGTCCTGTAGTAAATATACTCATCCCTGTGGGCGTTCATTGTATCAAAGATATTAACAAATTTCACATCCGAGGATATTTTTGCCTGGATTTTTTCAATCGAGGTTTTCTGATTTGACGAGCTGATATTCCCGCGCAAATGCTCCGGGAAGGTAATTCCCGAGCTCAAGGGAATAACGGTGTTCACAACATTGACCCCCGGGAATTTCTTTGCGGCCGCATTCACGGTGTCCGCATAAGAAACAGCCACATTTTCAAGATAGGTGTAGGCCTCATAGCCGGTGTCGCGAAGCACATATATTCCTTTTATCAGCTTGATCTCGTCCTTGGTGGCGCCCGAAAGATCGGGAGCCTTGTAATCCGAAGGGGCAGTCTGTCCTGAATCCCCGGACTTAGTGGGTTCGGGAGTCGGCGTTTCACTCACCTCGGGTGTCGGAGTATCTATCGGAGTTGCTGTACCGGAAGGTTCGGGCGTGCCTGTATCTATAGGCTCGGGAGTTGTTGTATCATTGGCCGCCGGAGTGGTCGTTTCTTCGGGCGCTCCGGTTGTTGTGTCCGGTGAAACCGCAGACGACTCGGCGGAGCTGTCCTTTGCCGAGGATGATTCCGCTTCTCTTTCCACGATTATGAACTTCCCGCTGCTGCTTTCCTTCTTATCCTCCTTGCCGCAGGCGCCCAAAGAGGCGATCATTGTCAGAGCAAGAAACGCTGCCGTTACCTTACTGCTTCTTTTTTTCAAAACCTTCTTGTTAAACACTTATTTATTCCTCTCTTTACTAAAGCTTTTCCTTTATCACTCTGTTAAGTTCATTTAAAACCCTTTTCTTGTCTGCGCTCCACTTCGGCTCTATAAGGAGCTTTTTGGGTCCGTCGCCTGTTATGCGGTGCACTGTGGTTTCCTCGGGCAATATCCTAAGGCAGTCCGCAACCAGCTCACAGTATTCTTCAAGGCTCATTATTTTAAACGGTTCTTTTTCATATTCCCGGGCAAGCCTTGTTCCGCGAAGCACATGCAGAAGCGAAAGCTTGATTCCGAACAAAACCGGCTGTAAATCCGCGAGATATTTTATCGTTTCAAGCATTTCCTCCCTGCTCTCACCCGGAAGGCCCAGTATCACATGCACGATAACCTTTATGCCTGCCGCAGCAAGCCTTTTATAGCTTTCTTCAAATACCTTAAGTCTGTAACCCCGGTTAAAGCCCTCAGCGGTTTTCTCATGTATGGTCTGCAGCCCCAGCTCAATCCAGACAGGCTTTTTCTCATTAAGCCTTTTCAGCATTTCAAGCTTGTCATCTTCCAAGCAGTCAGGCCTTGTAGCAACGGAAAGTATTGCGATATCCTCCCGTTCTATGGTTTCGGTAAAGAGTCCTTCAAGCCGTTTCGTATCTCCGTAGGTATTGGTAAAAGACTGGAAATATGCGATGTACTTTACCTTTCTCTCTTCGCTTTTCTTCGGAAGCTTAGCCGCAATTTTTTCCTTCGCGATCGCAATCTGCTCATCTACCGGCAGAAACGGTGCTGCAAAATCGCCCGAACCTCCCTCGGAACAGAAGCTGCAGCCTCCGTAAGAGATTTTACCGTCCCTGTTCGGACAGGTACAGCCCGCGGAAAGAGACAGTCTGTATACCTTACAGCCGTACTCCTTTTTCAGTTCATCGGAAATGCTGTGGTATTTTTGTGCCATTTTGCCGAAGCTACCTCGCTTTTCATTCCAAAAAGGCGGAAGACCCCTGTCCCCCGCCTTTATACTTTTATTTTACCGCCCCGACCTTTACAAGGTGGCCCCAATAGTCATTTGCCAGAACGCCCTTACAGTAATTGATCTTGTTTCTGACAATGACACTGACAGCCTTGGTATAGCCGTCAGGTATCTCGATGCTTGCATCCTTGGGTTCAAATCTTCCCGATCCTGCATAGAAGGTACCGTAGTCGGTCTTCCACTCGCCGGCTGAGGTAAACACAAGTGCCATCGCATCAGAGAACACGTCTCTTCCGGGATGAAGTCTTGAATCCCACTCTACGCCGAAAAGGTTGCTGAGAGTCGGAAGGATATCAAGGCTGCTTACGGGAGAGCTGATAACAACAGGCTCCGATTTTTCAAGACAGCCGGACCAGATGATCAGGCGGTTATGATCTCTTTGGAAGCTTGTTTTAACTTCATATCCGTAAAGCTCCGAAAGCAAAGGCATGTCTCCGAGTCTTCCTTCCGCATCAAGTCCGTAAGGGAAGTGATCGGCGCTTATAACAATAACGGTATCATCTGCAATGCCTTTTTCTTCAAGAGTCTGCACCATATGGGCAAGTCCGTCTTCAAGATCCAGGTTTGCGGCGATATATGCCTGAACGCCTTCGGAATAATTAAGATGCTGAACTCTGGCCTGATGCTTTCTGGACATTGAATTGATCTTCCAGCCGTAATTACAGTGTCCGCTTACAGACATGTAATAAATGCTGAAAGGCTGTTTGTCAACATATTCGGGCATGGTTCCGACAAACATCTCGTCATCGCTTTCCGGCCATGCCTTTGTAACATATTTCTCCATACCGTTGCCATAGCCCATATAGCCATCGGAGAACCCGAAATTAATATGGGTTTTGTTACGGTCATAAAAAGCGTAATTGTGGTTATGATATGCTTTACCATAGTAACCGAGACGGTTGAGCTGTGCACTTATAAGGAAGTAATTGTTATAGGTTGCCGTCTGTTTTACCGAATTACCGCTCATTGTGGGAAGCATACCGAAAAGATTCTGGTATTCACCGCCCGTTGTTCCGGCGCCGGCAAACTGGTAATAATCAGTAAAGTTGAAGCCCTTCGTCGCAAGACGGTACAGCGTGGGAGTAAGATCCTTATTTATCACCTCCGCACTGAAAGCCTCGGCGGAAATAAATATCAGGTTCTTGCCCTTGAAGAGACCCGTGAAAGCGTTCTGCTTTGAAGGCGTGAGTGTCGCGCAGTAATTATCCAGATCCTTGAATGCTCCCGAATCCTTTTTAGCAAGAGCCTCGAAATCAATGTCGAGCTTGCTCTCACCGTATACGATAGGAGTAGGTGTAGGACCCTCGGTCGGTGTGTTTCCGGGCTCAACCGGAGTATCCGTTACCGAAGGATCGACAGGCGCCGAGGTGGGCACCTGAGGTGTCGTCGGAAGAGGAGGCATTGTAATATCATCTGGCGATTCAAAATTGACCTCGTTGGCCTTACCGTTTATGCTTCTTGCAATTTCCTTTCTCAGACCTGTTACAAAACCGAAGTTCTGTATTACATATTCAAAATTGTACTCTTTGTCATAAAACTTTGCGGTTATCTTGCCAGTCTTCACCATTATGATCGAAAGCAGGTAAAATACTATGACGAGGGCTCCGACTCCCACAAACTTAACCCACAGACGGACTTTATCGAGATTAAAGCCCCTCTTTCCCGAGTTACGAGTCTGCACATATCTGGGCCTTCTGTCATTTCGGCCGCCGATCTCACGTACCGATCCGGCTTTCCTCGTGGAAATTTTTTCGGATCTGGCTGCTCTTTCGGCTCTTGCGGCTTTTGCGTTTTCTTCAAGCTTCATACTTCTGTACTGCAAAAGCCTGATCCCGATGAAAATCAAAAGCGGAAGAATGAAAAGGAAGATATAGCCGAGTCCCGATGCAGAGAAGACCATTCTCTTAATATCGGCTTTAAAGTCTCCGGCTGCGTCGCCCGCGCCCTTTGTAACCGTGTTCCAGTCATAGAAAATCTTGAACTGACGGAAAACGAAATACTCAACAAGGCAGGGGATGACAGGTATGAATATCATTACTCCCTGAAGTACATTTTTTACTTTTTTATTTTTAGGCCAGAAAGAGACCATCACTGCGATCATGCCGTAGAAAAAAGCAAAAAACATGATAGTGAAAAACGGCCTGGCTGCCATCGTTCTTATTGTGCTTCTATTGAACAGCAGTTCGTAATAGAAATAAGTCAAAGGCAAATATAAAAAATCCATTATCTGCTCCTATTGTGTTATTTTAAAACTCTAACATTATAACATATTTCCGATACAAAATCCATATGAATTTTTAAATCCCACTCTCTTTTTCCTTTGTGGAATTCAGTATTAAACAGCCGGAGTTTTGCCTTTCACATATTTTTTGACAACATTTTCACCTGCTATTTGATACTTCGTTATCCCCCGTTAACTGATATTTGCCCTGTCACCTTGACACAAGCGCCGCTCCAAGTTCAAATGCCTTCCGGCATTCCTGCGGAAATACCTCATCATGTCTCTTTTGCTTTGCTTCCGGATTGAACAGTGTCCACGGCCACTCCGTCTTGCTGTAATCCTTCAGCTGCAGTGTGTCGCCACTGATGAATATCTCTGTCGGTCCCACAAAGCGGCTGAGCGTCTGCCTGTAGTTCTGCATCATATCCAGGTACATGGTATCCGGGGCGTTACTTGTCATCATAAGCAGTACCGGAATCGGATGCACATTACAGCATGGTGTTTCCAGATTATATGTCAGGTTCTGGAAGATCAGCCGCTCATAAAGTGCCCTGAAGGATGCCGTCAGCTCACTGAGATAATTCGGAGATCCAATAATCAGTCCGTCCGACTCTCTGATTGCATCCAGAACCGGTGTAAGTCCGTCCCTGCAGATACAGTGTCCTTTGAATTTCTCCTTTTTACATCCGAAGCAGGAGATGCAGCCGGTGTACTTCTCCAAACGGAAAAGATCAAACTTCCGAACAGTTGCTCCCTGAGACTCCGCTCCTTTTATTGCTTCGTTGATCAATGTATCCGTATTCCACTTAACGCGGGGCCCGGCGTTCACAGCCACAAGAGATTTACCCATACAATTAATCCTCCTTTTTGTGCTTATATCATAAACAAATCCGGCACAGATATCAAGGCATTCTTTCATTTCATGTACCAAAATTGCAAATTTTTTGGGTTTATGCTATACTATGATCTAATCTTTAATCAATCCACCATTCCGGTGTCAGTTCGCCAAGTTTCATAACAAGCCCTTTAGAATAATCGATCATAATATCAATATCCTTATACCTGCCCGGCATCATTTGCACCATTAGTTCCCTGCATGCCCCACACATCATCAAGTATTATGTTTATATTTGGGGAATTTTAGCTTGTGCATATAACTTTCCCCAAATATAATTCATTTTTCTTGTTTCTTCTGCTTACATTTATTTTGATATAAGATCTCAATAATGGCGCATCAGGTTTATGTATGTGCAGATGAAGCGCAATGCAGATCACTTCTTCCGAAAGCGATTTTCAGTGATTTTAAGAATAATCATATGTTTGATATTTTTATGAATACAAACAGGTATTCTGTGATATAATGAAATCAAAACAGCTGACGGAGGATGTCACATAAATGCACACAATACCTGACGAACTAAAAATATATGAGCTTTCAAAGCTTTGGAA
>DFFN01000105.1:11923-20237 GCA_002369525.1 Lachnoclostridium sp. UBA3775
CGCGAGCTGAGGATGTTTGCTGCCCTGCTTGGTGACGGACATACGGATGTATCTTTCCCTGAATATGTGTGGCAGGACGCACAGTATTTTTCGGCTTTTCCAATTTATTTATTCAGGTTTGGAAAAGAGATTGCGGTAATATGCGTTTCGGAAGAATATAAGGAAAGGATACCTCTTTACAGCATAGTAAAAAAGATAGACGGTACAGATGCCGCAGAATATGTCCGCGGGAACTGCTATCCCTATATCTGGCACGCCAATGAACCCGCCTGCGGGATGACAGCAATGAACGAGCTGATGTACGGAAGAGCCGGGAGCAGCGCCTTGTTCACCTTTGAGAAAGACGGCAGAGAATTTGATGTTACGCTCATAAGAGAAGACGCTGCTAAGATCAGATGGTACGCTGAAACTCCCGCCGCAGCAGAAACCGGCAGCCGGCTCATCTTAAACGGCGATTCCTACAAGATAGAAATGACCGAAGACGGCATTGCGGTTTTGAAGTTCTTTTCCTTTGCCGACAATTCGATGCCGGATATGGTTTACAAACATTTTGACCAGCTTGCCAAAGCCAAGGCATACATAATTGATGTACGGGGCAACACCGGCGGCAACAGCGTCAACGGACATCAGATCGCAGCAATGTTCATTGAAGGCGATTTTCAGAATTTCAGCGGCGAGATGCAGACGTATCAGCCTACATATAAGGCGTGGTCGGTGTTCAGAGATGATTTGAAAAATATATCCCCGTCCGAACTTGAAGAACGATACACGGACGAGGAAAGTATCAGGGATTACAAAATGAGCCGGCATATTTTTTTCGAGAGCGTGACTGAAAAAACCGAGAACCACGCTCCGGGAAAATTGAACGGACCGATTGCTGTGCTTATGAATGAGTACACCTTCTCGGCGGGCGAGGATTTTGTGGATGCGATGAAAGCGAATACCGATGCAGTATTTATCGGCAGCAACACCGCGGGCTCTTCGGGACAGCCGCTGTTCATATCCCTTGAAAGCGGCGGCTCCTTCCGTATATGCACGATGAGGTGCCTGGCCCAAAACGGAGAAGACATCTACAACAAGGGATTTTCACCCGATATACGGGTGGAACGCAGTCTTGCGGATTATATTGAAAGACATGACCCGGCTTTGGAGAAAGCCATTGCAGTCCTTAAAGAAAAAACCGGAGTCCACTAACATTAACTAGGAGGCGCACTATGGAAGCCGATTACAAACAATTGTCTTTAATTGAATCCGCACCCGATCTGCGCGCTCCGGAGACTGTCACCTGGAACCTGTGGCACGGCTGCACGAAGGTAAGCTATGGCTGCCAGCATTGTTATATGTACCGCCGGGACCATGAGATCGGCAAGGATCCTACTGTGGTCCGAAAGACTCAGAGCTTCAATCTGCCGGTGCGCCGTTACCGCGGCGGCGAGTATAAAGGGATGTACAAGCTTCCGCCCGGAAGCCATGTCTATACCTGCTTTTCGTCCGATTTCTTCCATAAGGATGCCGATGAATGGCGGAACGATGCCTGGGACATGATCAGGGAACGCTCCGACTGCACTTTCTTTATGATAACAAAGCGACCGGAGCGGATTGCCGAGCATCTGCCCTACGACTGGGGCGAAGGCTGGGACCATGTGGAGATCGCCGTCACATGCGAGAATCAGTGGGCTGCCGATAAGAGGCTACCGGTATATCTGCCGCTGCCGATAAGGCACAAGTCTGTCATGGTGGAGCCCATGCTGGAGCGGGTAAACCTCAGAAAATATTTCGAAGAATATAAAGAAGGCGACCATCCCGTAATCGAGACAGTCGCCGTTGGCGGTGAATCAGGACCCGAGGCCAGAGTCTGCGACTATGCCTGGGTGATTGATATGCACATGCAGTGCGTAGAATATAATGTAGGCTTCCACTACCACCAGACCGGAGCCCGACTCAAGCGCGGAAATAAGGAATACAACATTCCCAAGGAATTCCAGCATACGCAGGCTGATGCGGCTGGGCTGGAGTTTGAGGGGTGGAAGAAATAATACAGTGGAACGGCTCCTTAAACAGCCGGTTATGATATGAGACTCTTTATTGCAATCAACTTAGACGATAATTTCAAAAGTGCACTGACCTCTATGCAGGATGACCTGCGCAGCCAGCATGTTGGCGGAAACTATTCTCCTATCGAGAATCTTCACATCACCCTGGCGTTTATCGGTGAATATCCTGATCCGGATGATGTAATGGACGCACTTGCAGGCATCGACTTTGAACCTTTTGACATCACTCTTGACGGCTTCGGCAATTTCGGCGATCTCTTCTGGGCCGGCTTGGCAAAAACAGAAGTACTCTCTTCGCTTGTAAAGAAGAGCCGCCATGCCCTTGCAGATGCCGGGATTCCTTATGACCGGAAGAAATTCACTCCTCATATCACACTGCTCCGCAAGGCGAGATATAATAAATTTCCGGAGCTGAAAACACGGCAGACCTCAATGAAGGTCACAAGTGTTTCCCTCATGAGGTCCGATTTTGGTAAGGGTGGGGTGAGGTATACGGAGGTTGGATATGCAAAATCTACCAACAAGCCGGCGCTGGAGATAAAAAAGTAGGGGTTGGATTTATTGGAGTAAAATGCTCCACTGAACGAACAATCCAAACTGATCTGCTCCTGGAGATATTATCTCACAGGAGATGAGGGTTGTAAAACCGGGCAATTATTTATCGCTTACTAAAAGTAGTGTATTTGAGACCAACGATGGCCTGTGCAACGGGGACAAGGAAATGCTTCTTCCCATTTTAATGAGCATCTCCCGGTCGTCAGAAACAGTCGAGCCTGTGGTAGTAAGCATATTGCCTGTTATTGTTGCGCTGGCTCCGCTCTTAAAGGCGGTTACGCCGTTGCCTGAAATAAGCCTTCTGCCTGCTCCGAGCCTTATATCGGCATCAGGGTTTACAAATCTGAACAATGCTACGGTCCGAAGGATTTCGTCTTCATTCAGGAGCTCCAGTTTATCGAGAGGCGTCCCCGGTATCGGTATTAGAGCATTTATGGGTATTGATTTGATCTCAAGTTCTGCAAGATCAAATGCCATATCGATCCTGTCATCAGGACTCTCACCCATTCCTATTATGCCACCGCTGCATACGCTGAGACCTGCAGCCTTTGCTCTCTTGATATTTGCAACTTTATCATCGAAAGTATGGCTTGTGCATATACTTGGGAAATATCCTCTGGATGTTTCGATATTGTTATGATAACTTCTGACTCCTGCTTTATATAATCTTTCAAACTGCTCCTGTGTTAAAAATCCAAGTGAAGCACAGAGTGATATATGTAGTTTTTCAAAAAGTTTTTCATATATTCCGATCAGTTTCTCAAAATCTGCATCAGATGGTTTACGGCCTGAGATTACTATGGCAAATCTGTTTACACCTTCATCCTCATGTCCCTTTGCCTCCGCATAAACAGTATCAAAATCAAGGAGATCGTATACCCTGCATCCTGTATTATTGTGGACCGACTGGGCACAGAATCTGCAGTTCTCGCCGCAGTTGCCGTTTTTTCCGGATATGATGGTACAAAGATCAACTGAGTCGCCGGAATAATGTTTCCTGATTAGATCGGCACCTTTACATAGATCAGTCAGGTCACAAGTCTTAAAAAATGAGACATCCTCATCTCTTCTGAGGCGTCTGCCTTCTATGATTTCGTTTGCAAGTTTTAATGTGTTCATTTGTTCATCCTCGTTTTTTAAATTTAACAGAAAATATTGATAATACAAGGGATATTCCCATTCCGATAAGTGTCAGATGATTCATTATTGCTCCCGGTACGCCGGCCTTTAAGAGCTGTTCTGAGAAATATGTGCCTAAGATGCCGCAGAGTCCGCCTGCGATAACGGCCGATAGCCATATTCCTTTTCTGACACCGGATTTACCGTTTGCAAATATTGCGAGCATGAGAGGGAAAATAACTCCCGGTGTATATATCGAATATGCTCCCGTAAGGAGAGTCATGATATCGCCGCGGCCGAGCAGTGCAAGCAAAAGGGCAAGACCGCCGGTAACAAGGACTGTTATTCTGACAAGGGATATACTCTCTTTTTTAAGAATATCCTTTACAAAGATTGTTGAGGCGTTGATGATACAAGTATCCGTCGACGATAATATTGCCGAGAGCAGACCGAATATAAGGAGTATTCCAACAGCCTTTGGAAGCAGTGATACGGCATACATCAGAGCTCCTCTTTCCCCCAGCTCTTCGGGAGTAACATTAAATCTGATCCACATACCGATAAGGGTGATGATAAGCGAAAACACAAGCAATACGATACCGGAAATCTTCGCGGAGGATTTTGCAATCCTTTCATCCTTTGAGATAAAGTTTCTTGACATTATATCAGGTCCGAGAAAATAGACGCCGCCTATAACAAAAAACTGAGTGAAGAGATTTACAGGTTTATAATTTTCATTAAGTAGTTCTATATTGTTTGCCACATCCGATGTATTGCCTCCTGCGAAGCCAAAGAGATAAACAAGGGCGGCAATGACGCCTAAGAGTATTATCATCAGCTGGAGCTTATCAGTTTTAACTACCGACATCTGACCGCCTATTGCGGTATATGCAATGATTATAAGAGAAACAATGACAAATATTATTATGTTGCTTTTTCCTACAGCAAAAGTGATAAGGCTGTTCATGGCAACAAGCTGACCTGCAATAACGCCTACCCATGAGACAACGATGATAAGACCAATAATAAACTCGGCAGCTTTTCCGACTGTTTTGCCAGCAAGATCGGGTAATGTGTCGGCATTTATTTTCCTTACTCTTTCTGATAAAAATACAGACTGTAATATCAGACCGATGGCGCCAAAAGCAAGCCACCATATACCGGGGAACCCGATTTTGTATACCGTATCGGTTATTCCTATTGTGGTTGATGCGCCGACTACCGTCGCAAGAAGTGTCATTACCACGGCAAAGGAGCTCTGGTTTTTGCCAGCTACGGAATAGTCGGTAAAGGATTTGATTTTTTTGATATCAAGTATTCCTATGGCAAGAAATACGATCATGTACAGGATAAGTGCAGATAAAAAAATAACATTCATTTTTTGATTTCCTTTTTTGTTGTGTTTTGTTGCGGAATTGATCCTAAAATAATATATCAATATAAAGACGAAATGTCAACCCAAATATTATTTTAGGTTGACATTTAAAACATGGTTTTGCATATTTGCTTTGTAATTATTTCGCTTTATGATTTTCCGGATGATCCTTCAGATCAGTTCACTGATTATTTCTGATATTATTTCATTCTTGCCGGCTGTAGCACCTTTGTCTTTTGGCAGCTTTTCTGCCAGTATTCCTATTCCCACAATAAAACTGCTGTATATACCTGTTTCGAGATCGCAGAATCCTTCTGTCATTATTCCGCAGACTTTTTTATTTCCGAGATACAGGGAGCCCGTTCCTTTTATGGTCAGATTGATATCATACTTTTTCTCAAGTATTTTTTTTACGGTTTCGGATACCCGCTCTGTGATCGGACATTTTTTATCTTTGACCCTGTCCGGTTCAAGTATTATACTAAAATATATGCCGCCGTCAGGAGATAAAAAACTACTGCCCCTATGTCCGCGTCCCGCACTCTGGGATTTTGCGGCTATGACCATTCCGTGAGGAAGAGGGTTGCTTAATATTATGCTCCGCTTTGCTTCGGTATTGGTGGAGTCTATCTCATCATAGACATATATCCTGTCCGCAAAAGCTTCGGATTTTTTCAGTCTTTCGAGATTGAGAAGGATTCCTGCTTTGGAGATGATGTCACTTTCTTCTTCCAGACTGTATCCCCTGTTGTTGACAGATTTTATATTGTATCCGGATTTTTTTAGTTCTGTAATGCTTTTCCATACTGCATTGCGGGATACGTTGCATTCCTTTGCAAGGTTTTCACCCGATATAAAACTGCCTTTATTTTTTTCAAGTGCAGCAAGGACTCTGTCTTTGGTTGTTGTTTTTTCCATTTTTGACCCGTTTTTTTGTTATTTGCCGATGCTCTGTGATTCACTCGCCAAAACTATGATTAAGAATTGTTTCTTTCTAATCATTCTATGTAAAAACAGGCTTAATGTCAATAGGCAGTTTTCAAAAAGCTGATTGAACAAGGCCTAATCTTGTGGTATAATGCGGGTTAGTTAACGCAAAGGATGTTCTGAAATGATAAAGAAAATAACCATAGCTGCATTAGTGACTTGTATGATGATAGGATTTGTATCCTGCGGAAATGAAACTTCAAAGTCAGACTCACAGCAGAACACTATACAAGAAGCTGAAAATGATAAGAAAGTATCGGATAAAGCAGAGGGTAGTGCCGACGCTCCCAATGAAAACGAAGAAACCCCTGCTCCTACGGATGCAGAAAGCAGCGATGATAAAACCTTGCCTTCTGTAGAGGTCAATCTTCCTAAAGGGGCAGATTCCGTATATAGCCTTTATACTACGGTAACAGATTTCCTTAACGGCGGTTTCCACTATGACGACCTTAAGGATGTGTACGACCCGGCACTGGTAATGGCTTTCTATTCCAAGATGGAGAAATACGAAGAAGACATACTTACATACGGTCTTGATCTGAAAGATTCGTATGCTCTTATTAAGAGACTTGCGGACAATGCGGATGTAAATGAGCTGCCTCTTGATGAAGAAGGCGAGTTTGATGACGACGATATAGACCTTGAAGCTTTAAAGAAAGGTCTGTCTGATGATATGCTAAAGCAACTTGACAAATATCCTGATGCATACGAGGATTACGCAGAGAACATCTATGAATATCTTTTCGGCTTTTCAAAAGCGGACGGAAAGAATCCATTCCATACCAGTCAGACCTCATGGGAGAAGATACCGGAAAGCGACCTTTCCGTAGAAGAGTATGATGACTATGACGACTGGAATGAGGATCTTGAAAAAGCCTTCCCGGATATCAAAGAAATAAACCTCGGCAGATACGAGGAAGGAAACGAAGTCTACTATATGTACGTTTACTGCATAGAAGTTGACGGAAGATATTATTCCCTTGGTTTCTCAACGGCTGTAGGGGCTATGGGAGGCTGACACATACAGTAAAGAAGTAAATAAAATTAAGACCGCTGGAAGCATCTGGCGGTCTTTTTGTTTTGCCGGAAAACAGACATAATCAAGGTGTAACATTAACCCAAGTCCCTCCCCGACTCACTCATCACTTCTATCGCAGAGATGTATGATGATTATCGGGAGAATGACGAAGGGTGGAGTGATTACGCTAAAATGGCAGTTAATGACTATATTGAAGAGATCAAGGAATGCCTTGGAGCGGATTCAGAGTAAAGCAAGGAGACCAGCTATTTTATGCTTGACTTTACATAGCTGGTCTCCCTGAGCTTGTCCTGAACCCTCTTTCATCCTCTACAACCGGCAGTTCCTCAGTGATCATATTTTCAATCTGTACATACCTGCCCTGTTCAATCATGAGAATAACCGAATCAATATCCTCCGCACTTCCCTGGATTTCCATTGTAACAGAACCGTCATATTCGTTCCGTACCCATCCGGTAGCACCCACATAATCTGCAGCATTCCGTGCTCTGTAACGAAAGCCAACATGCTGAACTCTGCCGAAAAATTGTATTCAGCATCTGATCACGTCTTTATTCATGGCTTACATATACCGTAAGGAGAATAGCCCGCCGCTATAGCTTCCTCCCTGTTACCATAAAATCTGTACTTATTATGTTCAGCCATTTTTACCACTCTGGAGAAGTCCGGATAATGAAATTTCATACTTCTCGTATTAAAAATGTATCATTTTCTGTATTCCTTCGACACTTCCATAAATGTCCTGTTTCCCTGAATATAATCATTATATGCGGTTTCCGGATCCATACCTCTGAAAACTTTGCAAAGTCCACACATATCACAGTCTGCTATACAAGGGAACTTGTTTTTTATATATGTTCTTCGTTCATCTGCGGTCGATAAACTGATTTCGGGTGCGTTTTCCTTATCAGCCCCTTATCTGCCTGTCCTGGCGGTAGCGTTCATTATATTCCATATTTATCTCGCGGATTTCCCTTTTTCCGTCAATATAATCCTGATAGATTTCCCAGGGACTGCCGCCTCCGAGCCAGCAAGAAGAACAGTTCTCGCAACCGCCTCCGCCACAGTCAAGAGACGATCTGATGATTTCCTCGCGTTCTTCTCTGGTTGTATCTTTAATCAGAATGGATTTCATATGCCACAATCCTCCATCTCGGAATTGATTTCATCCTCGGTTGCCGCCAT
>DFFN01000004.1 GCA_002369525.1 Lachnoclostridium sp. UBA3775
CCTATGCCTATGCCGTACATGCCGCTTCCGTTTATCGTGATCGTTCCGTCCTGGGTGAAGGTGATATCTCCGCAGGCCGAGAGCCTGTTATTGCCGATTCCGAAGTATTCCCTGCTGTTAAGATTGATGTTCAGGTGGCCGTCGCCTTCTATGATAAGGATAGCATTTTCGGGAACGAGTATGCCGCCGTTCTGCAGGGTGCTTTCGCCCTTGAGCATGAGATTTACCTGCGCGCCGGGCTCAAGCGTGATGCCAGGGCGCTCTTTTATGTTTGTAAGGTAAGCATTTTCAAGCGTTATGGTGCCTTCATAATCCGAGCCGACTTCAACATGTATGCCTGTTTTAAGTCCCGGATTGCCGACGAGGGTTACATCGCGGTAGGTTGCCTCGCCTTCGAATTTAATGCAGGTATAGCCGTCCTTGTGCAGGTTGTTAAGGGACACACGATTTGTCCTTCCGGCAATGTAAACCTTGTTAACGGTACCGTCGATTCTTTCCTTGGCATAGGAATTGATCTCTTTTACGATCTCTTCGGGGATCGACTGTATCACCTCGGGGCTCGGGCGTGAGGTATAGTAGCCCTGTATCAGGTCGACACCGAGCAGTATTACGGTCTTTAATTCCTCGGAGGTTTCGACTCCTTCGGCAAGCGCAAGTATGTTGTTGTCATGCGAAAAGTCGATGATCTCGCGTACGAAGTGCTGCTTTTGCGCGCTGAACTGTATCTCGCTTAGGAGCGCCCTGTCGATTTTTACATAGTTGGGCATGTAACGCAGGAGATTGGTGATGTTTGAATAGCCCGTACCGTAATCGTCTACGGCGGTGCGGATATCCATGTCCTTGTATCGCTTCTTCATTTCGTCAAGCGCATAGTCATCAAGCTCGGCCTGCTCGGTAAGCTCGACAACGGCAGTGTCGGAATGGCCGATAAGCAGCTCGTTGATTCGTTCGGTTTCATCGGGATTCATCCTGACACCGGGTATCGAATTAATAAATACGTGCTTTCCTTCAAAGGAGTTTTTGTAATCGTTGACATATTTAAGCACGTTCACAAAGGTTGCTTTTTCAACATCATTCAGCCTTCCGAGCATTCCGGCATATTTGAGTATCTTGAGAGGAGATATCATTTTGTCGGTATTTGAACGCATGAGTGCTTCATAGGCATAGATAGAGCCGTCCTGTGAATTTACTATCGGCTGGAAATAATATTTCAGCAGGTTCTCGTCGAGTATCTTCTTTACAAGCTCAAGCTCTTCCTTTTCCTCGGGTAAAAGACCGCGAAGATCCGCATTCTTCTCGGCATTTGCATCCGGAATCTTGTTTTCGGCGATGACTATGTTGCTGTTACGTTCGTGCCTGGAGTTCTCGAGTCTGCGGATGACCTCGAGGCCGCATGAAACGGCATGTATCCAAAGACGGTAGGTGTCGTCATAGCTTTTTGAGGCTTCGCCGTAATTTATGGCGGCATATCCGAAGCAGTTAGCTTCGAAATGCACGGGAGTGAATATGAAAGCGCGCGGCTTTGAACATTCTTTTTCGAGCTCGGGCAGAAGAGAGGATGTTTCGAAAACTTCCGTAAGGCTCACTTTTTCGCCGGGGCTGTTGTCGGAGCCGCCTCTTATCGCATAAAGCATCTGTGCGGGATAGCCCTTTGTGAGAAGCTTTCCGTCCGTAAGAGTGCCGGGGTTTAGCCACTGGTCGTTAAGGCACAGATGGAAGCTGTCAAACTCGCGTATCTGGTATAGGTATGAATAGACAATGTTAAGGAAACCCTCGAAATCGGTCTGTGAGAGCATGTCCTCCATCAAACTGTTATGAAGGGAATAATAGCTTTCGGAAGAAATTTCAGTTGCCCATTTTTTCCGCCTGCCGGTATCGGGAGAAATCGGCTTGCATTTACAGCCGCAGCTTTCGCCGATAAAGAGCTCGGGCACGGGGATGGGAAGTATGGTTTCATTCCTTCCGTTTATCATGTCAAGTATCGTGATGGCGGCATTTTCGCCGCAGGTTCTTGCTGGAATGGGAGCGGAGGTTATCGGCCTGGGGCTTAAGCGTCCGTCCTCTATCGAATCATAACCGACTATCGCAATGTCTTCGGGTACCCTGAGGCCTCCGGCGGTCAGACCTTCGCAAAGACCTATTGCCATGCAGTCGTTCGCACATGCAACGGCATCGGGCAGGTCATCCCGTTTCTTTAAAAGTTCTTCTGCGCAGGAGTTTCCGCTCGTATACCAGAAATCACCGTAGAAAATACGGTCCTTTCTTATCTCAAGCCCGTTTTCCTTCATTGCCTCCTCATAGGCGGCAAGACGCTGTTTTGAATGTACGTGCCATTTCTTGCCTGTGAGAAAAGCTATATCCTTACAGCCGTGTACCTTTATAAGATGGTTGATAAGTTCTTTTACCGGTGTTTTTGCGTCGGTCCAGAGGGTAGGAAAATGATGGCTTTCAATGTCGATACAGAGCACGGGGCCTTTGAATCTTTCGTGTATGCGTTCGTCGAGAGCGCTCGCAACACCGGGAGTCTGTACGGTGTCTTTTAAATAGACTACGGCATCAAACAAGGAAAAGTTTACGAGATTGTATATGTTTGATTCACCGGTTTCTCTTTCGGTGGTATTCTGATATTTTTTGTACATCGAAAAAATGCACACGTCAAAATTTTCCCTGAAAACCTTTTCAAGGAAGCCTTCAATGAACTGATGCTGATAATTTTCGTCGGCCTGTCCCACCAGAATCGCTATTCGTTTCTTTGCTGTCATCTTAAACCTCTTTTTTGAAACAATCATATTGCATTTTTGTTATTATAGCATAAAAAAGAGCTTTTTCATAGTGAATTTTTTGTATAATATTATAAAAAACGTTTTCAAACGGGGAAAAATGTATTATACTGTACTAAAAATGTTTTTTTGAGGAGGGAAAAGGCATGATTTTATATTTTTCCGGAACGGGAAACAGCGAATATGTGGCAGGGCGCCTGGCAGAGGCAATATCGGATGAGTATCTTGACATATGCCAGAGACTTAAGAACAATGATTATTCCGCATTCAGTTCCGACAGGCCCTGGGTCATCGTGGCTCCGACCTATGCTTGGCAGGCTCCGAGGATGATAAGAAAATGGCTGATAAAGACAAGGCTTTCCGGCGAGAAGAAAATATATTTCGTGCTTACCTGCGAAGCATCCGTCGGAGATGCCGCCGGTTACCTGAAGGCGATAGCGGAACGTAAAAAGCTTGAATATATGGGGCTTGGCAGGGTTATCATGCCGAATAATTATTTCATCCTTTCAAAGGTGCCCGACAGGGAGAAGGCGCTTGAGATAATTGCCGGCTCGGAGGAACATATCAATGAGCTGGCTTACAGGATAAAGAACCGCGAGCCCTTTGATGAGATAAAGAGGCGCTTGTTCGATAAGACCAAGAGCAAGGGAATCAACAAGAGCTTTAATTCGTGGTTCGGAAAGCATCCCATTGACAGAAAGTTTGAGGCTCTTGATTCATGCGTGGGCTGCGGCAACTGCGAAAAAGTCTGTCCGACCGGAAATATCAGCATCGGAGAGGACAAAAAACCGGTATGGTCAGGCAACTGCGTGCAGTGTCTGTCCTGCATCAGCCGCTGTCCGGAGGATGCGATCGTATACGGAAAGAAGCACAAAGAAAAATATTTCTGCCCAAAGCTGTGACTGGCGGATTTAGTAAAAAAAACTCCTTCCCTTTTAGTTGATTTTTGATGAAAAGTCTGCTAAAATAGTATATGGTATCGGTTTGTCGGCTTTTTGCCGGTACATATCAGGCTTTTGCCGGAAAGGATTATTTATGTTCGAGAAAGGTGACCATATCGTATATGGTAACAACGGCGTCTGTGTTGTTGAAGAAATAACCAGGATGCAGATGAAAGGGATTGACTGTGACAAGCTGTATTACAGGCTTTCTTCCGTCACCAACCCGGGAAGCAAATATTTTTCCCCTGTTGACAACGATAAGGTTGTAATGAGGAAAACAATGACGAAGGATGAAGCAGAGGAGCTTATCAAGGGACTTCCTGCGCTTTCACCGCTTCCCGTGCCCGAGGATAAATTCCGTGAGGAACTCTATAAGGATATAATCAGATCCTGCGACCCCGAAAAAAGCTTCAGGATAATTCTGACCCTTTACAGGAAAAAAATGGAAAGATATGCACAGGGAAAGAAGAATACCAGCATAGACGAGAGATATTTCAAGCAGATTGAAAACAATCTTTACAGTGAGCTTGCGTTTGCTCTCGGCAGGGACAGGGACGAGATAAACGACTATATTAAGGAAACAATAGGATAGAAGCGTGGGAAAAAAGAAAAAACCGGGCAAAATTTATCGAAGTCTGGTCGAACAGATCAAAATGAACAAGAAGGCCTATGTGGTCTACATTGTGCTGCAGTTCATCACACTCATCGTGCTTGTCCGTTCGGCAATGCTTGGGCAGTGGGAGAGCGTGCTTACCTGTATCCTTGCGCTTATCCTTCTTCTGATTCCCCCTTTTGTCGAAAAAAACGCAAAGGTCCAGCTTCCGACCGCACTTGAAGTGACGGCCTATATTTTTGTGTTCTGTGCCGAGATACTGGGTGAAGTGAATTGCTACTATATTAAATATCCGATGTGGGATACGATGCTCCACACTGTAAACGGTTTTATGTTCGCGGCCTTCGGCTTCTGCCTTGTGGACATTTTCAACCGCAACCGTAACATACGCTTCACGCTGTCCGCAGGCTTTCTTGCGGTCGTTGCTTTCTGCTTTTCCATGACCATAGGTGTACTGTGGGAATTTACGGAGTTTGCGATAGACAAAACAGCGAAGATTGACATGCAGAAGGACTTTGTCATCGAGGACTTTTCCTCCGTGACGCTTGACGAAACGGCAAGCAATAAGCCGGTGAAGGTAAACAACATTAAAAAGACCGTTATTACCTCCGGAGACAGGGAAGTGGTGATAGAGGACGGATATCTTGATATCGGTCTTTACGATACGATGAAGGATCTTTTCGTCAATTTTATCGGAGCCGTTGTGTTCAGCATCATCGGTTATATCTACATCAGGCAGGGAGGCAGGAATAAGATCGCCGCAAGCTTTGTGCCTGTTCCTGCGGAAGTTGCGGATCCGGACGATTATTACGGTCCGGAGGAAATAGAATAAATCAAAAAAATAAAAAAAGTTATTGACAAAGACCTCCCCCTGTGTTATTGTTATATGGCTATGGAAGAGGTCTTTTTTTTATGCCTAATTTTTAACGGAGGTAAGTGCCATGAGAGTAAAGATTACTTTAGCATGTACTGAATGCAAGCAGCGTAACTACGACATGACAAAAGAAAAGAAAAACCACCCGGATAGGA
>DFFN01000096.1 GCA_002369525.1 Lachnoclostridium sp. UBA3775
GAACTTGTGCTTGTAAGCGGCGGTATGAGTGTCGATCCTGACGATAATACTCCGGGAGCGATTAAAGCACTCGGAAGTGATATCGTAAGCTACGGTGCTCCGGTTCTTCCCGGTGCCATGATGCTGGTTTCATATTATAGTTATGAACACAGGACTATCCCGGTACTCGGGCTTCCGGGCTGCATAATGTATGCAAGACGTACCGTTTTCGATCTTTTGCTGCCAAGGATACTTGCGGGCGAAAGACTGACTGCGGAAGATATATCGGCATACGGGGAGGGCGGGCTTTGCAAAAACTGCGAGCTTTGCCGGTTTCCCGACTGCGCATTCGGAAAATGTAACTGATCGAGGTAAAAAGAATTGACAGGACTTACACATATAGACGAAAACGGAAAGGCGGTAATGGTTGATGTTACCGCAAAGGAAGAAACCGTCCGCGAAGCAAGAGCGTGCGGAAAAATAAAAATGAGCCCCGCGGCTTATGAGGCCGCAGTAAAGGGAGAAATGAAAAAGGGCGATGTTTTCGGCGCCGCAAGGATAGCAGGAATCATGGCTGCAAAGAAAACTTCGGACATGATCCCTCTGTGCCACCCTCTGCAGTTAAGCAGGATAGCGGTCGATTTTTCTTTTGACGATGAAAACTGTACCGTAAGCTGTGAAAGCACTGTGGGACTGTGCGGAAAGACGGGGGTCGAAATGGAGGCCCTGACTGCCGTAAGCATGGCGCTCCTGACTGTCTATGACATGTGTAAGGCGATAGACAAAAGCATGGTGATCGGAGAAATAAGGCTGCTTGAAAAAACAGGCGGAAAGTCCGGTCATTACATTTCGGAAAATGATTAAAAAAGGATGATAAAAATGAAAAGAATAATAAGCATTATGATGGCGGCTCTTGTACTGGCGGCATCTTTTTCGGCATGCGGCAAAGAAAAGAGCAAAAACGAAAAAAAAGAACTTATGATCCTCGCGGCAGCATCGCTTACCGATGTTTGCGGGAAGCTTAAAGAGGATTTTGAAAAGAATAACAAGGATATCGCTCTTACGTTTTCTTTCGGAGCTTCGGGCGCGCTTCAGGCTCAGATCGAGGAGGGCGCCGGTGCGGATGTCTTCATGTCGGCATCCCTAAAGCAGATGACAGCTCTTGATGAAAAGAATCTCATTCTTAAAGACAGCGTTAAGGAACTGCTGGAAAACAAAATAGTGCTGATAGTTCCGAAGGGAAACGAAAAAGATATTAAAAGCTTCGATGATCTTAAGGACGATAAGGTTTCCATGGTTGCCCTCGGCGAGCCGGACAGTGTTCCCGTCGGACAGTATGCGGAGGAAATCCTTATGAATCTCGGTATCCTTGAGGAAGTTAAGAAAAAAGCAAATTACGGTTCGGACGTAAGACAGGTGCTTACATGGGTTGAAAACGGCGATGTGAGCTGCGGTGTCGTATATGCAACGGATGCGTTTACGACGGATAAGGCGGAAATTGTGAGCTATGCTCCGGAAGGAAGCTGCAAAAGGGTCATATACCCTGTCGGCATAGTGGAGGCATCGAAAAACAAGGATGCGGCAAAGAAGTTTATTGAATATTTAAGCTCTGATGCAGCCATGAGGTTTTTTGAAGAATACGGTTTTACAAAACCGTAACGGAGGTTAAATGGATTATTCACCTTTATGGATCTCGCTTGAAACTGCTCTCATTTCGACGCTTGTGACCCTTGTTATCGGAATGACGGCGGCAGCGCTTGTTTGCCGCATGAGGCGTTTCAGGGGAGTTGTGGACAGCATATTGTCGCTGCCGCTTGTTCTTCCGCCTACGGTTGTGGGTTTTCTTCTTTTGATCGCCTTCGGAAAGAATTCGGGCTTTGGTAAATTCCTGTCAGGACTGGGCGTTAATGTTGTTTTTTCGATAACAGGTGCGGTTATCGCATCGATCGTGGTATCATTCCCGGTGATGTATAGGACGCTTAGAGGTGCCTTTGAACAGGTTGACGAAAATCTCTTAAATGCCGCCAGAACCCTTGGACTCAGCGAATTTAAAGTATTTGTGAAAATCATGCTTCCGGAAGCCGGTCCCGGAATCGTGTCGGCAGTTATATTAAGCTTTGCAAGGGCACTCGGAGAATTCGGTGCCACGATAATGATAGCGGGAAACATTCCGGGGAAAACAAGGACCATGTCGGTTGCGGTTTATACGGCGATGCAGAGCGGAAACAGGACCCTGGCTTTTAAGTGGGTAATGATAATAATCACAATTTCCCTGCTCACTCTTTGCGGTATGAATTATGCATTGGAAGCCGGAAAACGAAGGAGACTGCGCGAAAGGACGGGTGATATGGAATGAAGCTTACGGTTGATATTGAAAAGAAGCTTCCCGGATTCAGTCTTTGCGCGGATTTTTCGGTTGAAACCGAGGTACTTGCCTTACTTGGCGCATCCGGCAGCGGAAAGAGCCTGACCCTTAAATGCATAGCGGGAATAGAAAAACCCGATAAGGGCAGAATAGTGCTCGGAGACAGGGTGCTTTTCGATTCCGAAAAAAAGATAAACCTGCCCGCAAGGAAACGGGGCGTGGGTTATCTTTTTCAGGATTATGCGCTTTTCCCCAAAATGACGGTGCTGAAGAATATCATGATCTCCGGCGCTAATGTAGAGGAGGCGGAAAAATATCTGAGCGAATTCAGGCTCGAAAAAAAGAAAAATTCTTATCCTGGGACTCTTTCGGGCGGAGAAAAGCAGCGTACGGCCATCGCCAGGATGCTGGCATCAAAGCCGGAGATCATACTTTTTGACGAACCGTTTTCGGCACTCGACAATTACCTGAAAAGCATGCTCGAGTTCGAGATCATTACTATGCTTCGCAGGCATCCGGTGCCTGCCGTGTTTGTATCTCACGACAGGAATGAGGTTTACCGCATTGCCGATAAAATAGCGGTGCTTGACAACGGGATGCTTTATAAGGTGCGGGACAAAAAGGATTTCTTTAAAAATCCCGGATCGGTCAGCGCCGCAAGGCTTACCGGATGCAAAAACATCACAGGCTTAAGAAGGCTTGACGATGGATTGTTTTTTGCCGATGACTGGGGCATCAGACTGAAGATCAAAGAGCCCGGAAACGCAAAATATGCAGGTTTTCGTGCGCATTATTTTTCACGTACCGATACGGCAGAGAAATTTAACTGCTTTGACTGTGAGATCACCGGCGTTATAGAGGATACGTTTTCGACAGTCATATTGTTTAAGGAAAGAGGCTTTGATAACGCGGTGCCTCTTTACTGGGAAATTACAAAGGAAGAGGCAGAAGAGATATTGAGGCTTGAAAGGATATACCTTAAGCTTGATTCGGACAGACTTATTCTGCTTGACAGATAATGAAGGATTCATTTCAAAGAACAATTGATTATTTAAGGATTTCGCTTACGGACCGCTGCAATCTGCGCTGCAGCTACTGCATGCCCGAGGAAGGTGTAAGGATGGCTGCCCACAGCGAAATCTTAAGTCTGGAGGAAGTGCTCAGAGTTTCGGAGCTGATGTCCGGTCTGGGCATAAATAAAATCAGGCTTACCGGCGGCGAGCCGCTGCTTCGCAAAAACGTGGCTTGGCTGGTCGAAGGGCTTAAGAAGATACCGCAAAATCCGAAAGTCGCCATGACGACCAACGGCGTGCTTCTTGCGGAAAAGCTCCCGGAGCTTAGACAGGCGGGGCTTGATGAGGTCAACATAAGCCTTGACAGCCTTGACAGAGCGGGCTATGCAAAAATCTGCCGCGAAGACAGGCTCATGGATGTGCTCAAGGGAATTGATGCGGCTTATGAGGCAGGCCTTAGTGTAAAGATCAACTGCGTGCCTGTTGCGGAGCTTAATAAAGATGAGCTGTCAGGGCTTGCCCTGCTTTCAAAGGACAGGAACATAGATGTGCGCTTCATCGAGCTGATGCCTTTAGGTATGGGAAGGCAGTTTACCGGAATTTCTTCCGATACGGTAAGAAATGAACTTATAAAAAGTTTCGGAGCCTGTATTCCGGAGGAGAATGAAAAAGCCGTTGCGGATTATGTCAGGTTTCCGGGCTTTAAGGGAAGAACCGGTTTCATAAGACCCATAAGCCATGCTTTTTGTAAAAGCTGCAACAGGGTAAGGCTTACGTCAATGGGCTTTTTAAAGCTTTGCCTTGCCTACAGCGACGGAGTCGATCTCAGGGAATATCTTCGCAACGGGTCCGACAATGAAAAAATAAAAGAAGCGATAATAAATAAGCTTGCCGAAAAACCGGCAGGTCACAGCTTTAACGATCATGCGGCAGATGTAGCTTCGGTACATAAAAATGAGGAAGCCGGCATGAACAGCATAGGAGGATGAAATGGGAAAAGTGAGAGCGGTCTGCATAAGCAGGGAAAAGGGAACGCCGAAGGAAGATGTCGGCGCATGCGAGATAATCGAGAATTTCGGTCTTAAGGACGATGCCCATGCGGGAAGCAAAAGGCAGGTAAGCCTTCTGTCGGCAGAACGTGTCAAAGAGGCCGAGACAAAGCTGGGTATCAGCATGAAACCGGGAATTTTCGGCGAAAATATTTTGGCGGAGGGTATCGATTTTAAAAACCTGCCGCTTGGAACCGTATTTGAAATCGGCGAATGCCGGCTTGTTCTGACTCAGATCGGCAAGAAATGCCATCAGGGCTGCACCATACAGAATCTTACGGGAAAATGCATTATGCCCGTGCACGGAGTGTTCGCCAGGGTGCTTAAGGGCGGAAGCGTAAAGGCGGGAGATGAGATAAAAATATCCGCAGAAAGAATGTTCACGGCGGCCGTGCTTGTTTCAAGCGACCGCAGCTTTGAAGGAAAAAGAGAGGATTTAAGCGGGCCGGCAGCCGTTACAGAACTTGAAGAGGCGGGTTATGTCGTGATCGACCTTACGGTGCTTCCTGACGAATGTAAGGCTCTTGAGGAAAAGCTTGTAAGTCTTTGTGATGAGCTTAGGCCGGATCTCGTGATCACCAGCGGCGGTACCGGCTTGTCTCCTAGAGACTGCATGCCTGAAGCGACCCTGGCCGTGGCCGAAAAAAATGTGCCCGGTATTTCGGAAGCGATAAGAAGCTACAGCATGACACTGACAAAGAAGGCGATGTTAAGCCGTGCCGTAAGCGTTATGAGAGGAAAAACACTGATCGTGAATCTTCCGGGAAGTCCGAAGGCGGTAGAGGAATGTCTTGATTTTCTTTTGCCGGTACTGGGGCACGGAATTGAGATCATGCGCGGAGAGGGAGATAATTAAAAAAATGAAAAAACAAAAAATTTTTATATATTTGGTGCATATTTGATGCACTTAGGGTGTTATAATGTGAAAAACCCCGGAAATATCGGGGATCGCGAAGGACAGGAGGAAAGACTATGCCTGAAAAAAACCGTATACAGAAGAGAATAGCTGAGTATAAGAAGTTCGCCGGAAAATTCCGGAAGGTTTCCGTAAACGATACTTTAGCAAAAGAAAAGAAGAAGGTCAACACTTCTTTTGCGGCGCTTGCTGCCCTGATGGAACAGCTTGACAATGAAAGTAAGGCAAATCCTGCAAAAAAGCTGAGCCCTGATATGCTTACGCAGCTTGATAAGCTTTACGGGGAAAGCCTGAAATCTGTTTCCGGGCTGCTTAAAACGGCAGGAGAAAACTATGGGACCCTTATCAGAAAGAAAAATCCGTCGCCGGCTGATAAAGAAGAAATTATAAGCCTGAGGCAGACCGTTAATCAGTACGATTATATAAAAAGAAAGCTCAGCAAGGATGCAAGAACCGTTGCTGCCGCAAAAAATAACAAAAAAGCCCTCAGCATGAAGACTCTTTATGAAAAATCAAAGATCAACAATTCCTACGGGGTCAAATACACTGAAGGCGTAAACGAGGCGGGCGGACAGCACAGCCGCATGAAACTTGTTCTTGTAAATCCCGCAAAACAGCAGGTGGAGGGATATTTTACTCCCGATTCCACAATGAGCGGAGACTCAATTGAAGAAGCCGATAAGGTTTTCAATGAGACAAAAAAGAAATACGGGAAAAAAGCAGATTTTCTCACCGAGGAATTATTTAAAAACTATATAAGATTCCTTTACAATAATAACAGGAAACTTATAGAGGATCTGAACGGAAACACAATGGGCAAATATGCCGAAATGGGCTATGAAAAAGCTGTGGAGGTATTTAACGGTCGGGTAGATCCGGATGAAGAGGGACAGTTTTTATTTGAAAATATCTGCAGAAATGAGGAACAGTACCATATTTTTCTGGATGTGGCAAACAAATACCTGGGAGTGATAAACGTTTTCGGAATAAGCGGAACTACCGGTATAAGCATGAAGGAGCGCAACAACAGGCGTAACACCGCAATGTCGATGATGGCTGATATGATCGGCTGCCCGGAGGCTGTCGCTAAATCAGAGGACATAAAGATAACAATAGGCGGCAGAAAAATAAAGGGTACCTTCATGCAAAAAGCCAAGGGCTCCGACATTAAAAAAATCGGAAAGGACAGCGATCTTCTGAAGGTTACTCCCTTAAGCTTTGAAAACCTTGAACTCAAAAAGAGTGTGTGCGATCTCCAGATACTTGATTATATCTGCGGCAATACCGACAGGAGCTACACAAATATGAGCTACATCACTAAAGAGGTGAACGGAAAGGTTCAGGTTGTCGGTGTACAGGGCTTTGATAACGATACTTCAATCGGAGATAAGGATTCTGAAGATCCGAACGTGACGGCGGTACTTTTACTGAAGGACATCAAGGTGATCCGCAAGGAAAGAGCCGAGTGGATCATGAATCTCAATGAAGATAAGATCCGGCAGATGTTTTACGGACAGGACATTACGACCACACAGATGGATAATATGCTCTACCGTATCAAAGTTCTTCAGGACAGGATTTCCGACGGCCGCGATTTCTACGCGAACAAATCAAAGGGTATTCTTGACAAATCGCATCTGAGAACGGTTGACGATAAGGAACTTGATCTGCTGAGTGTTAAAAAGGATCTTGCGGTGGGAACAAGCCTGTTTGCGTCAGTGGTAAATTGTACAGGAGATAAGAACCTTGAGGATGCCGAAATAAACAGCTCCGAAAAGGTGCAGGCATCTGTACGAAGGATTGCCTACGACAGCTTCGCAGAACTGGATAAGATACTTAAGAACATTGAGAGCGTGGACAAAAAATATCAGACGGGTTCGCCGCAATATACAGAAATGAGGAATAAAACCCGACTGCTTCATGAGGCCATCGGCGGATTCGGAAAGAAAGCCTTTGTTTTCGAAGACGGAGTAAAAAAAATATCGGCCGATATGAAAAACATCAAGAAGCTGATAGACGATGCCGACAAAGCCATCAATGATTACAGAAAATATAAAATTAACCGTAACATCATTGAGAATAAACACAATGACGATTTTACGCCGCACAAGCTTTCAAGAAGAGAGCTTAGGTGGAATTATACCGAGGATAACCGTATTTTTATATCCGGTCTGAAAAGAGAATATGAAAAAATGGAACAAAGCCTCAAAGAGTATAACGAATTTATGGCCGAAAAGAATCGTTTAAACGACGAATATGACGCTCTTGAAAAATCAGAGAGAAACGAATACAGTAACCTGCTCAAAGCAAAAAGCGACCTGATCGATTATAATGATCTGTTTGAGAAAACCGAAGACGCCGTTATCACTGATTTTATGAAGTGGGAAAAGGCAAAAAAGGAAAAGAGAGATAAAGATGCCACGGCTGCAAAAATGAATCTTGACATTAAACTCGGCTTTGCGGTCATAGGTTTTCCTAAAAAGGATGCCGATAAGCTGGTCGATGAGCTCGGATTTTTTATGGGGAACAAAATCAGTGAAAGCAAGGAGGAGCTCTTTAGGAGGGCTGTTGCAACACAGTTGATAAAAGCCAAGAAAGATGCGCAGAATAAAGGAGATAAAGCCGGCAAATATGACAAGATGGTGCTTGATGCTCTTAAGAATGTTAAAGCAGATGGAAATGATGCAGTAGACAATTTCATGAAAACACCGGAATTGAAAGATTTTGCAAATTATTATATCAGGCCTTTTGATATAAACAACGCTTATAACGCAACTGTCAAAAGCATGGATCCCGATAAAAAAGCACATATCGGATTAAGAAGAGCGTTGCATAGCGCAGGTATAGAGAAAGACGCGGCCTTGACAGCAGCTTTCAATCCTGTCAGCATGGCAGTGGCATTCGATAAGCTGAGCAAGCTTTCGGTCAATGATAACAGCAAAAAAAATATACAGAGAAAAATATAAGGGTGGTGATCGTTTATGCCCGGAAAAAACAGATTAACCAAAAGAAAAACACAGTATAACAGTTTCCTGCTTGAACTGCAGGAGGATAATAAGTACGGGGAAGAGGTCAAACAGTTCGCCGCTAACCTGGCAATGCTTGATTTCAGGCTTGATGAGGCTTCGAAACTGGAATATTTTCATCCGGATAAGAAAAAAGAGATGTTGAGACTCTATAATATCCTTATCGAGAAAGCTGAAAAAATCTGTGAAAATCTTGAAAATGACAAACAGGAAAAGACTGAGGAATACAAAAAGCTAAAAAATCTGCGCCGCGTTATGTCAAAGGATCAGCATGCTCTGTATAACAGTGTTAAGAACAATACAGATCAGAGCCTTAACGACATTTTCGAGACCTCCCGTTCGACTTTGATAGAGCTTGACAAAAGCCTTGACGAGCTTCCGAGTGTCGGAGGAAACCAGAGCAAGCGTTTTAAGCTTGAAATGAAACTTCCCGGGAAAAAGCCGGTAAACGGATATTTTACCGAAAGTTCAAAATCAGTTCATTATAGAAATTTATATGTTCCGGAATATGATAAAATTGCACTGAAATACGGTCTTCCGGCGGAGTATAAAAAAACTTTCCTTAGAACGGCAGGGGATTCGTTAGGAAAAACTTTTAAGAATGAAGTCAAAAATGACAGTATGTATATAACGTATTGTCTTTCGAAGCCTTCTAAAGAACTGGCGGCCGAAATGTCGGAAAGAATGCAGAAAAACGGAGATGAGGAAGGCGCAGCCTTTTTTAAGCAGCACACAGATCCCAATACTATAAGAGCATATCTTGAATATCTGCGTAACATGCAAAAAGAGATTTTTGCGCAGAACATGAATAATAGACTGGGAATTAATGAAAACTCCCAGCATGATAAGAGAAATTCCGCCATGACCGCGGTTGCGGAAATGATGGGATGTGAAAATGTGGTTGCACATTCCGAAAATATTCACGTTAAGACTGTCTTGAACGGTAAGGAAACCGTTCTTAAAGGAACAGTAATGGAGGAAGCAATAGGCATTGACCCCCATACCATTAAGGTTGATGACCCCTTCCTTCAGGCTGATGAAACTGCGCTTGACCAGGACGGTCTTGCGGAAAAGATTGCAAACCTTCAGCTTGTTGATTATCTGTGCGGAAACCCTGACAGACACGGCGGTAACGTTGTCATTAAATATGAAAACGGCAAGGTGAAGGATGTGCTTGGTATCGATAACGATACCAGTTTCGGTGCAAAAAAACATATCGGGGCCACAAGCGTTGCGGTTCCGCTTGAAAACCTGAAGGTGATACCGAAAGCTACTGCCGATAAGATCATGAAAATGGACGAGGACAGCCTTAAATTCATGCTTTACGGCTATGACCTTGACAGTAAGGAGGTTAAAAAGACCGTTGAGAACCTTCATGACCTTCAGGATGTGATCAGGCGTTCTGAAGAGCAGTATAAAGATGCTGAACCCGGGACTTTGATTCCCGGAGTTCCGAGAGTATGTACCAGTGAGGAACTGAATGCATTTTCGATCCCTTATGAACTTGGCGATTTTGATACACCGGGAGCGGAAAACAGATCCCTTTTCGGAATAATCGCAAAAAAGGTGAAAAACTGCTACGGACTTTCCAATGCCATTATCAATATCCATGATTACGACTTTATGAAGGAAGCAAAGCAGATAATCTCCGATTATCCTTACGAGATTGCAAAGCTTATTAAAAAAACACAGAAAAATGAAGATGAGAGCAAGGAATTCAAAGATCTTCTTCTTGCAGGAAAAACGCTTAAAGAACATATGCAGAAGGATTTTTGTCTGTTTGACAGGTCGTATGCGAAAAACGGCACGCTTATGCTGAATGTTAATACTAAAGAAAGAGATCTGTTTAAGGACGAAGCGGCAAAATTAAAAAAGGCCGCAGAAGATTATAACAATACCCATAAAGACAATCCGCTTACCTCTAAGGACCTGGCTTTTTTAAATAAGTTTGAAAAGGTGTTAAACAATATCGAAAAACGCGCCGAGCTCTATAATAAGGAAAACCATGCTTTCCCCGAGAAAAAAAAGAAAGCGGTTCAGGCCTTTGAACAAAGAAGATATGAATATCTTTCAGGGAAGAGGGAAAAGGGACGTTTAAAAGTTAAAAACGCTGCCGATGTTTATGTTGCCGGCCTGAAAGACCAGCTTGGTTTTCTTGAGGCTACGCTTGAAAGCCTGAAGAATGCCAAAGGAGTTTCAAAGAAAAGCATTGAACGTGAATCCTTAAACATAAAGAAAGAAACCATGCTCAAAAAACTTGAGCTTGATGCGGGAATCGGAATAAGCAGGCTTCTGACAGATCCCGACTATATGAATAATGAAGAGTTTCTTAAAGGAATGGCTTCTGCCGTCGTACGCCATAAACTGGAAAAAGAAGGCAAGGAAGCAGTCGAGAATAAGGACGTCAATTATGAAGAAGCGGTAAACTCCGTTATGAAGGACGAAAAGTTCGCTTTATGGATCAAGACACTTGAGCCGGGTAATGTGGCAGCGGGTACAATAAAGCTTCTTATGAACGGCAACGTGGAGGATGCCCTCGGAAGCCTTGTAAAGGGGTATGCCGCAAACGAAAACGAGCTTAAATTAAAGAGTATAAGAAAAAAGCTTAAAGAAGATACTCTCACGGCAATGAAGGAAACAATAGAAAATCCTGATTACGATAAAAGCGATGCCTTTAAAAAGGGAATTGCGAGCATACTTATTGACAGAAAGCTTACGCTGCTTGAACAGCTGGGGGCGAGTAAGAATGACAGTCCCACAATGCTTGAGGAATGGAAGGGGCTTAAGGATGTGGATATGGACGTGATCAACTACGACAAGGCCATTGAAAACACAATCAATACCCCGGCCTTTAAGCTTATGCTGGGTTCTGTAAAAGCCGGAACATTTACGGCAAAAGACATGTATAAGCTACGCGACGGATTTCCTGTTGACAATCTGGCAAAAATCAGTGACGCGTATGTAAATGCGCAGAAGAAAACCGTACCCCAAAAACAGGAAGAAAAACAAAACATAAAAAAAGCCGTGATGAATAAAAAATAAAAAGCATAATTCCGCCCTTTCTGCGTTGGAAAAACAATTCTTGAAAGTTTTCTATGATTGTG
>DFFN01000055.1 GCA_002369525.1 Lachnoclostridium sp. UBA3775
AACATAGTCTGCGTTCTTCCTCAAGCTCGCGGTCGTCCCCGCTGCTCATTGACGACGGAAACAGACCTTCCTCCATTCCGCTCATATAAACCTCGTCAAACTCAAGTCCCTTTGCGGAATGAAGAGTCATCAGAAGGACTCTGTCGTCGTCTTCGCCGACGGAGTCAATATCTGCGACAAGCGAAACCTCTGATAAAAATCCCTCAAGGCTTGCCTCGTCGCCTGCCTCCTCTTCATAGGAAACAGCCTTGTCAATAAGCGAGCCGATATTTTCTTTTCTTTCATCGCCCTTATCGGGGTCACTGTCATATGTTTCGAGGTATTCCTCATAGGCAGTATCTTCGATGATTTTTTCGATTATGCTTTTGACGCTTACTCTTTCGCCGCCAAAGGCATAGCTTCTGAAACCTTCGATAAGATTTATGAAGCTCTTAAGCTTATCCTTTGTGCGCGAAAACGACGGTACATCCACAGCCTCCTGAATGGCTTCATAGTAGCTTATCCCGCGCCTGTCGGCATATTCCTGAATGTTGCCGAGTGTCGTATCTCCTATGCCGCGTTTAGGCACGTTGGCGATACGTTTAAACTGCAGGGCATCATTGTTATTTACTATCGCCCGCAGGTATGCAAGGACGTCCTTTACCTCCATCCTTTGATAGAAGTTCACGCCGCCCACAACTCTGTACGGAATATTGAAAAAAATCATTCTTTCTTCAAGCATTCGCGACTGAGCGTTTGTCCGGTACAAAACCGCGAAGGAACTGTAAGGCTCCCCGGTCTCAGCCTTCTTTTTTATATCGGTCGCGATGCCGGTCGCTTCTTCATAGTCGGAGCTGTACTGTATGAAGCTGACATCATCACCGTTTTGCTTGTCGGTCCAGAGCTTTTTATCCTTACGTCCCCTGTTATTCGAGATCACTTCGTTTGCAACCTCAAGAATTTTATCGGTGGAACGGTAATTCTGTTCAAGCTTTATCACCTTTGCATTGTGGAAAGTATTTTCAAAGCTCAGGATATTGGTGATATCGGCGCCTCTGAAACGGTAAATCGACTGGTCATCATCACCTACCACGCAGAGATTATGCTCCCACTCACCGCTAAGCTCGTCATAGTGATTTGCAAGAAGCTTTATCAGGCGGAACTGTGCATTGTTGGTATCCTGGTACTCGTCAACCATTATATATTCGAAACGCCGGTTATAATAGTCAAGGGCTTCCCTGCTGGTTTCAAGAAGTTCAACGCTCTTCATCAGAAGATCGTCAAAATCGAAGGCATTGTTTTCCCTGAGGCGCTTCTGATATTCGCTGTAAACTCTTGCGACCATCTTTTCTTCGTACTCACTTGCCGATGCAGCATAATCCTCAGCCGATACGCACTCATTCTTCGCAGCCGAAATATTGTTCATGAAGAACTTTTCCTTGAACCTCTTGGAATCGATATTCAGGTCCTTTAACACCTGCTTCATAAGCGATTTTACATCATCGGTATCGTAGATTGTAAATGAGCTTTCATAACCGATATGTTCCGCATACTTTCTAAGCATCCTGACGCATGACGAATGAAAGGTTGAAACCCAGACATTCATGCCTTCGGTACCCAGAAGCCTTCCGACTCTTTCTTTCATTTCATTTGCGGCTTTATTGGTAAAGGTAATCGCAAGGATAGAAAAAGGCGAAACACCTCTTTCCTGTATCAGATATGCGATCCTGTGGGTGATCACCCTGGTTTTTCCCGAGCCGGCGCCGGCAAGAATAAGCAGCGGCCCTTTATCATGGAGAACGGCTTCGGCCTGGGGGCCGTTAAGTCCGCTTAGGTCAAACATCTTTCCTTTCCTCTCTTAAGCACATAATACATTATTATAATTTTACCACAGCTTGAAGATAAACACAATTGCCTTTTTTAACAGCTTTTTTACATGTTTTAACAACTTGACAATTTTTTTAACATTTTTTTAATTTTTACTGGTAATTTTTCCAAGGATGTGTTATACTTTCTTGTAGGAGAAAGGCGGACGGTTTTCACGTTTGTCTATATTTCATGTAAACGGAGGAAAAACCAATGGACGAAAACAAAAGAAGCCACAAGCTGATATGGACACTTGCAATTATCGGAGCAATAACTGCTATCGCAGCTATCGCTTATGCAGTAATGAAGTTCTGCAAACCTGATTATCTTGATGATTTCGATGACTTCGACGATTTTGATGATTTCGACGAAGACGATGACGATGATGAAGATAATGATGAAGATGATGATGACGTTGAGATTTAAGAGATAATTATTCTTTTTTTCATAAACTTCACTTTCCCAAAAAAAGAAAGACCGTTTTTAACGGTCTTTCTTTTTATTTTCTTTTTTGATTAATTTGCTTTTTTAAGTCTGAAATCCTGCCAGTCAAACTCCGAGCTCCAGATTCCGTCCTTTACCGAGCCGGAGAAATTGCAATAGCCGTACTCATCCTTATTGGCAGGCATTTTGATCCATTCGTAGAAGTCCAGCCTCATATAATTGTCCTTTAAAGGCTTATACTCCACAAGCTTTGCCTTCCAGCTGTATCTTCCCTTGTCAGGGTCAACCGAGTCGACTTCCACCGTCGCCATCGGCTCACCTCCGTTAAAGAAGCTTTCAAAGTCGATATTTACGCTTTCCCTGCCCTCATTCATATTTCCGGTCCATGTACCCGTCCAGTTGCCCTGAACATCCGTAATCTCAAGATCGTAAACATAATAAGGCTCCCACTTTTTGGTAAAGTGGAATTTAATCATTGATGAAACGCTGATTGAAAGCGCATTTCCCACAACAAAGTCAAAACGTGTGGGAATTTCAATTTCAACTCTCTCTTCGGGCTCAACCTGATCGACCGTCACGTTCTGAATCTTTACGTCATCGTCACCCGAGGTGTAGCTGGCTCCCATAAAGTACAGCGGTACCCTTTGAGTCTTGATATAAAAGGCAAGAGCCTGGGTATCGATATTTATGTCATATAAGGTGGCATATTTATGTTCGATGCTGGATTCATCAACAATATCCTGTGTGACTTTCCACTGACCTGTATAGTTTGCCTTGTCTATCACATAAGTAAATTCCATGTCGGCCACAAAATCCGTCGAAAACTTGCCCTGCTCGGCATGAACCTCATAACGCACGGCACTTGTAAGCTTTTCGTTGTCGGTCGTCCATTCCTCTCCGGGCTTTACACTTCTTATCTCATCAGCATATATTGTTTTGCCTTCAACCGTGAATATGTGATTTCTTACAAGCTTGCTTGCTTCCTTCTGCGTTATCTTTTTTGTAAGCTCTGCCTTTTCTGACACAACAGTAAGGCTCTTGTCGTCAAAAACCCAGGTTTCCTTATTGTTTTTAAGGTTGAAATTCATCGTGAAGGTCTGGGTATATTTAACATAACCGAATCTTTCAACAAGGGTAGCCCTTACGTCTGCCCTGTTTTTTCCGGAGCTTACCTTAGCTTCATTTATTGTTATTGAGTAGGAATATCCCTCTCTCTTATCTTCTTTGCTTTCATCCGGAAGGTAACCGAGGCTCACCAGAGCATTTTTGACATCTTTGGTTTTCGGCTCCTTAATCAGGCTGCAGCCTGAAAGCAACGCAAGCATCAGAAAGACCATTACAAAAAGAAAACTAAATTTCTTTTTAAACATTAAAAACCTCCATACCAACAGGCATCGATCATTCTTCATTATTCTCTTCGGCCGCCTTTTCTTCAGATACTTTTTTGTTACCCCTGAAGACCGCTCTGATCGTAAATGATGTTCCCCATGCGATCAATCCGAAAAGGAAAACCAGCCACATCCACCACGTCTGTGTAAAGATTATGGGATATATATATGAAATAGCTATCGGTCCAATCCAGGCAATAGTGAATTTTATCCAGCTAGGCAGAAATCCTATTGCCAAAAGAAATGAATTAATAAAGGTGTTTTTAACAGTATTTTCATATCTGGAGAGAAGCGGAAACACGAACGGAAACATCAGTCCTGCAGCACCTACCTGCAAAGCCAGAAAAATAGTATAAAACCATGATACAAAGCCCTCTGTCTTGTCAATGAACCATAGTTCCGAAAACATGATTATTCCAACAAGCAACATAAAAAAGAATGATATCGTTGCTTTTTTGAAATTCTTCTTATAGCATTCGATGAACCCGTGGACTACATATTCCTCTTCACCTTCCTGAATTCTTATACACATGGCATAAAGTGCAGTTAAAGAAGCGCCTATAGTAAAAACAGGAATGCACCCAATTACAAAACAAATATTCAGCGCGAATATCTGTCCGAAAGCATCAAGATATTTCTTAAGCCTCCACTGATTAAAATTGTTTTCGGTATTACCCATCTGTTTCTCTTTTCTATATCAAAATGACAGTTCTAAAACTTACCATTGTAGTATACCAAAAACATACAAAAGTGTCAACAAGCAAATAAAACTGCGATTTTCTTGATCAACCAAAAAATCCGTCGGAGTTAACCGACGGATTTTTAAAGAAATCAAATGATTTATTATTCCTTTACACCACCGAGTG
>DFFN01000020.1 GCA_002369525.1 Lachnoclostridium sp. UBA3775
ATGTAATCGTCAACGCTCTTGTACATTCCGTTTGTGAGCCTTTCGATTGTTCCGTCGGCGCCGTATTTATTGATCATGACCGTCAGGTAGATAATAATGATCGCGAACAGGAGTGCGACCGAGATAAGCATGCCCTTGGCAAAATTCTTTCTCTCCTGGCTTCCCTTCTTTCCGAAGGCCCAGACAAAGGTGATTATGATCCATACTATCCAGAACAGCGGGATAAAAAGGCAGGCGAAATACAATACCCATCCCACCGGAGACATTGCCATCTTCTCCTGGTCGGCCCTCATCATCTCGGCTCTTCTCACATCATATTCCACCGAAGTATCTGACCTGTAATTGTCCCTTTGCACCTCCGGCTCGATGTAGCCCGAATATCCCGCGGGCGTGCTCGAAACCATATTCTTTCTGTAAACCGGACCCTTGTTCAGTGAATTGTCAGCTTCCCTGAAGGAATGTCCGCAGTAATAGCAGAAATTCACGTCGTCATTTAATTCTCTTCCACAGCTGGGGCAGATCATTGTAATTCCTCCCGAATCGATTTTTTAGTGAAACCGAATAACAGTATAACACATTTTCTCCGGAATTACACTATAAATAGTAAAATAAGGTGGATTTTTTTACAAAAAAGTGTTATATTTATCTTATGTATCGCGTCACGGAAAGGAAAGAGACATGTCTGCGAACAGCTACGGACTTAATATAATAATTGTCGGCGCAGGTAAAGTCGGTGAAACGCTTACCTCGCAGCTCATCAAAGAAAAACATGACATTACCGTAATAGATCAGAATGCGGAAGCCATCAACCGCATCACCGGGATGTACGACGTCATGGGCGTCATCGGAAACGGTGCAAGCTACAGCGTTCAGATGGAGGCAGGTGTCGAAAACACCGACCTTCTTATCGCCGTAACGGATTCCGACGAGCTGAATCTTCTCACCTGTACCGTTGCAAAGCAGGTGGCAGGCTGTGCGGCCATTGCAAGAGTACGTACCCCGGATTACAATTCCGAGGCCGATTATCTGCGTGACAAGTTAGGCCTCGCGATGATAATAAATCCGGAGCTTGAGGCCGCAAGGGAGGCTTCGAGGATACTCTATCTTCCGACCGCTCTCGAGGTGGGCTCTTTTGCCCACGGTCAGGCCGAAATCATCAAATTCAAGGTTCCCGAGAAATCAACGCTTGACGGAATCTCTCTGATCGAACTCAGCAAGATGATAAAAAACAGAATAAACGTGTGCGTTGTCGAGCGCAAGGACGAAATCATCATTCCCGATGGACGTTTTGTGATCAATTCGGGCGATGTTCTGTCCTTTGTATGCCAGCACAAGCGCGTCCGCGCCTTTCTTGACGAAATAGGAATAAAAACAAGACAGGTAAAGAATACAATGATAATCGGCGGCGGAAAAGCCGGCTTCTATCTTGCAAAATTCCTGATCTCCATGGGAATTTCGGTGAAAATAATCGAAAGAGACCGTTCAAGATGCGAAGAGCTTGCCGAGCTTTTACCCAAGGCGATAATCATAAACGGAGACGGTACCAATGAGGAGCTTCTCAGAGAGGAAGGCATTGAGACTGTGCAGTCCTTTGTTCCCCTGACCGGTATCGACGAGGTCAATGTTATACTTACTCTGTTTGCAAGAAGGGTATCCGAGGCCAAGGTGATCACCAAGATTTCCCACATGGGCTTCAGCGGTGTCCTCGATTCCCTCGATCTCGGTTCGGTTATCTACCCCATGTTTATCACCTCCGAGGCGATAATCGCCTATGTGCGCGCAAAAAGCAACACCCAGGGTACAAACATCGATACCCTTTACCATATGTACGACCACAGGGTCGAAGCGATCGAGTTCAGTGTTGAAAAGGCATCAAAGATCACGGGCATCATGCTCAAGGACCTTTCGCTCAAGGACAATCTGATCGTTTCCTTCATAAACCGTAACGGAAAGATCCTCCTGCCCGGCGGTCTTGACCGTATAGAGGTCGGCGACACCGTCATGATAGTTACGACCCACGAGGGACTGAGCGAGATCGACGATATTCTGGCATAAATCATAAACAAGAGAACTGCAAGTATGAACTTTTCAATTATCCGTTATATAATCGGAATGCTTTTAAAAACCGAATCCGTGCTGCTCATGCTGCCCTGCATAGTTTCCCTGATCTACAGGGACAGCTGCGGCATATATTATCTCGGTGTTGCCGCATTCTGCGCCCTTTCCGGATTCCTGCTTAATCTGAGCAAACCCAAAAGCAATGTTTTTTATCTTAAGGAGGGTTGTGTTGCGACCGCATTATCATGGATCACCCTCTCCTTTTTCGGTGCTCTCCCCTTCCGTCTTTCGGGAGAAATCCCCTCTTACGTAGATGCTTTGTTCGAAACCGTATCAGGCTTCACAACGACCGGAGCCAGCATTTTAAACGATGTTGAAGCGCTGTCACACACCGCTCTTTTCTGGAGAAGCTTTACCCACTGGACAGGCGGCATGGGTGTTCTTGTTTTCATACTTGCGATACTTCCGATGACCGGCGCAAGCGATATGAACCTGATGAAGGCCGAATCCCCCGGTCCCTCTGTCGGAAAACTCGTTCCCAAAATCAAACAGACCGCAAGGATACTTTACATCATATATTTCGGCATGACGTTACTCGAAATAATCCTGCTCATTGCAGGCCGTATGCCTGTTTTTGACTCCGTCTGCCTTTCCTTCGGTACGGCAGGCACAGGCGGTTTCGGCATTTTAAACAGCTCGGTCGGCGAATATTCGGCATACTGCCAGTGGGTCATCTCTATATTTATGATACTCTTCGGTATCAATTTCAACTTCTACTACTTCCTGCTTTACAGGCAGCTGAAAAAAGCGTTCACAATGGAGGAGGTAAAGCACTATCTCTGCATAATTGCCGTTGCGATCATAATCATAAGCTGCAACATAGCCGACCGCTTCGGATCGATATTCACCGCCATCCGCCATTCCTGCTTCCAGGTCGGCTCGATCATCACCACGACAGGATTCTCCACCGTGGATTTCGATATGTGGCCTTCTTTAAGCAAGGGAGTGCTCGTGCTCCTTATGTTCATCGGAGCCTGCGCGGGTTCTACAGGCGGCGGCATCAAGGTTTCAAGGATCATGATCATGGTAAAGTCCATGTTCATCGAGCTTACGACCTATATCCATCCGAAGAGTGTAAAGAAATTAAAAATGGACGGCAAATCCGTCGATTCCGACACGATCCGTTCCGTCCATGTTTATTTCACTACCTTTATGATAATTTTCACCGCATCCATCTTTGCGGTATCCTTTGAAGGACACGATCTTGTTACGAATTTCACCGCGATCGCGGCAACCATCAACAATATCGGTCCCGGCCTGAACCTCGTAGGTCCCGCGAGAAACTTCTCCTTCTGGAGCAAGCCTTCAAAACTTGTGATGATATTTGATATGCTGGCGGGAAGACTCGAGCTTTTCCCCATGCTCATCATCTTCCATCCTACAGTGATCAAAGGCTTCTTCACAGGCATTTTCGCATCAAAAAAGACCGAGCAGCAATAATTATTTCTGAACCTCTTTTATCAGAGCCATGATGATCCCGACAGCATCGCTGGTCTTGGATTTATTCATGGCTTCTTTATATTTATCCTGTTCATCAAACACTTCGTTTATGGTATCCACAAGTATTTCGGGAGTAATGTCCTCTTCCTTAAGAACCTTTGAGAAACCCTGTTTTTCAAAGGACTCGGCATTAAGTATCTGGTCTCCGCGGCTTGATTTCGCCGGAAGCGGGATAAGGATGTTGGGTTTTCTGAGCGCAAGCAGCTCAAATATCGAATTTGCTCCGGCACGCGAAAGCACAATATCGGCCGCTGCAAACAAATCCTTCATTTCCTTGTCGCAGTATTCAATCTGCTTATAGCCCTTACGGTCATTAAAGCTTTCGTCAGCCTTTCCCTTGCCGCAGAGATGTATGACATTGTACTTCTTAAGCAGCACATCAAGCGATTTTCTGAGCATTTCGTTTACGGCAACCGCACCGGTGCTTCCTCCGACAACCAGAAGCACGGGCTTGTTTATCAGCTCCTCACCGGTAAAGCCGCAGAATTTCATAGCCTCTTCCTTGGATCCGGTAAACAGTTCCTTTCTTATCGGAGTTCCGGTATGTACGCCCTTATTTTTCGGAAGGTATTTCAGAGTCTCGGGGAAATTGCAGCAAATCTTTGCAGCCCTGAAAAATGAAATCTTATTGGCAAGTCCCGGAGTCATGTCGGACTCGTGAATGATGATAGGAACCTTATTCATCCGTGCTCCGTAAACAACCGGCACCGAAACAAAACCTCCCTTTGAAAAGCATACGTCAGGTTTAAGCTTCTTGATTATTTTCCTGGCCTGATAACATCCCTTGTTCACTCTGAATGGATCGCTGAAATTTTTCCATGAATGGTAACGTCTTAACTTACCTGAGGAAATAGCAAAATAAGGAATACCGAGGTTTTCGATAAGCTCCCTTTCGATTCCGTCGTAGGAGCCCATGTAATATATTTCATAGCCTTCGGCCTTAAGTCTGTCCATCAATGCGATATTGGGAGTAACATGCCCGGCGGTTCCTCCGCCAGTAAGCAGTATTTTCTTCATAATAACCCTTTCCGGTGCCATGCACCTTTGCAAACTGCACGAGCCTTATTATAAATCAAATCTAATAATTAATCAATAATAATTTTCAGAAGGAAATTTTAATTAAATCTTCAAAAAGGGCTGTTTATTTTTTGAGATTTATGATAAACTAGGAGTGTTATGGCTCTACTTTATCTTTTTATATTACCGGAGGTCAAATGAAAACCATTCCGTACAATTATGACAACCTGAAAATCCCCGGCGGCGGCTATGTGACAGGCTTTTGCTTTCACCCCTCAGTTCCCGGCATTTTATATGCCAGAACAGACATCGGCGGCTGCTACCGCTACGATTTTGAAAACGATAAATGGGAATCCCTTGTTGAGCATGTCACTCACTTTGACATGAGCGAAACCTTTCCCCTTGCGATAGCTTTAGATCCGAAGGATCCTTCAGTTCTTTATGTTGCGAGCGGACTTGGCCGCGAAACCCTCGGCAGATTTCCGAATGGCTATTTTTCCGTATCAAAGGATTACGGCAAAAACTTCGAGATCATCTCGGAATTTCCCTGCCATGTGCACGGAAATGCGCCCGGAAGAGGTACCGGCCTTCGTATGGTTGTCGATCCTGTAAATTCCGACATCATATGGTTTGCCTCTCAGGAGGGCGGGCTTATCAAAAGCTCCGACAGAGGAAAAACCTGGGAAACGATCAAAGTAAGGTCTTCGGCCGATGACGAGGCAGAACTTAATCTAAGCTTTGTATGGGTTGCTCCAAACGGCAAAACCGTTGTGGTTGCCGCCGACGGACTCGGCGAGAAAAAAGAAAGGACTGCCCGCCTGCATTCACTTTTTGTTTCCTACGACTCCGGCGCAAGCTGGCAGAAGCTTAAACAG
>DFFN01000135.1 GCA_002369525.1 Lachnoclostridium sp. UBA3775
GTCAGCAGATGATTGCCGGCAAGACTGATCTTTCTGAGACTTTCCTTTGTCAACTCAACATCTCCCGTATTCTTCTCGGCAAGAGCCGTAAGACCTATAATGGCATTCATCGGGGTACGTATGTCATGGGACATTGTGGAAAGGAAATCGGTCTTGGCCTTATTTGCCGATTCGGCCTTTACGGCTGTGATCTTCAGGTGCTTGTTCAAGTAACGCATGTAGAACAGGTCGCACAGGAACAGGACAAGAAGTCCGGCGGATACAACGCCAAACAGTCCCCAGTTTCCGTTTTTCACTTTCAGATCCTTTGCCGGCACAAGACCGAGCATCGTCCATCCTGCCTTAGCCGATATCGGCGTATATGCCAGTATGCACTCCTGCTCATGCGAGTTTTTCATCGAAACGGAACCGGTCGATGATGTGATCTTCTCAAACAACGCCTTAGATGATTCGGGATCCGTTGTATTATAAGATTTGTAGAACTCAAAAAAACCTGAGTTTTTAAAGCTGTATCCCTTAAGGATGTAATCACCGTTTCCGTCGATCATGGACAATCCGGCATTCACAAGCTCTGTCTGAGGAAAAACCCACTTCTGTTCCAGATCCGAGACCGGAATCACCCTCAACAGAACCGCTGCCTTATACTCTTCGCTTTCCGGATCATACAAGGTGATATTGTTGCAGAAAGCGAGCGATTGCTCTCCGTTCATAGGATTGGTATAAGCGCGGGTGACATTTATAGACCTTCCGATCTCATCTATCCAGTCCGCCTTGTTTAAAAGATCCAGCTGTTCATAGGAAACCGCAAAGTCATCAGATGTGCCAAGCCTCGGACGTGTTGAAAGACCTTTTCTGGTTTCAAGTACTATCAGATGGCCCGACGTATTCTCAAGCACATGCGAGGCACGGATATAATCGGCTGCCTCTTCCAACGTCATTTTACTGTTGTTGATATATCTCGCCCACACGTCGCAGACTCTCTGCTCGCCTTCAAGGTAGTTCGCCGTCACCTGCTCCATTGTGACCGTAGTATCTTCAAAATGTTCTATCTGCTTGCGGTAAAACGCCCTGCTTTCATATCCGGAGTAGCGGACAACGAAGATCAGTATAGCAGCGATAATGACCACGTTGATTATTATGATTAAGGTTTTTCTCATTCTCTGCTCTCTCCTGTTGTCAGAATGTATTCCGGTCTTTTTCTTCCGTTTTCACCCCTGTTGCGTTAAAGCAGCCTTTATTATGCTCCTGCCCGCAGGTCTTCACCTCGGGACACTTGTAACATACTTCATTTTTGCTGTAACCGTTCGCAAAAAACTCTTCTATATTTTCCAGCGTGGTATCCGCAATATTCTTTAAAGCCTCTTCGGTAAGAAATGCCTGGTGCGAAGTGACGATCACATTAGGCATCGAAATCAGTCTGGCAAGCGTATCATCTTCCACAATGTGATTCGAATAATCATGGAAGAAAACGTTGGATTCCTCCTCATATACGTCAAGACATGCGGCTCCGACCTTTCTGAGTTTGATTCCTTCCACAAGCGCCTCGGTATCTATCAGCGCACCGCGCGAGGTATTGAGTAGAACAACACCCTTTTTCATTTTAGCAATGCTCGCGGCATTTACCATATGTCTGTTTTCGTCGGTCAGCGGACAGTGAAACGATATTATATCGCTTTTCTCCCAGATTTCATCAAGCGGTACATAGTTGATTTCTGTTCCGGCAGCAGGATATTTATCATAAGCAATGACGTTCATTCCGAACCCTTTGCATATGTCGATGAAAACCCTGCCTATCTTTCCGGTACCTATGACGCCTGCTGTTTTACCGTGAAGGTCAAAACCTGTCAGTCCGTTCAGGCTGAAGTTAAAATCCCTTGTCCTGATATATGCCTTATGTATTCTCCTGACAGATGTCAGAAGCAGGGCCATGGCATGCTCTGCTACAGCATAGGGCGAATATGCCGGAACCCTTACGACATGTATCTTTCCGTAAGCATATTCCACATCAACATTGTTGTATCCGGCACATCTGAGCGCGATAAGCTTTATCTTCATCTCGGCGAGGATATCGATCACCCTGCTGTTTATGTCATCATTGACAAAAACACAGACTGCATCCGCTCCCTCCGCAAGACGGCAGGTATCCTCGGAAAGCCTTGTTTCAAAGAAATTTATTTCTAACCTGTCCTCGCTGTTTGCTCTGACAAACGAATCTCTGTCATAATCCTTTGCATCAAAAAATGTAATTTTTAATTTATTCATGTTATAATCTGCTCTCCACAAAATAAGCAGTCCCGATATTGCAAAGCCGATCCGGTATTTTTATACTGCCTTTTCCGGAACCATATCCGTTACAGCTTCCTTTACAAGCTTCTTCGGGTCGGCATCAGGTTTTATCCATTCATCAATCAGGCTTTCGGGCATAATCAGCGGCATTCTGTCATGGATGAATCTGATGCTCTCATCAGCTTCTCTTGTAAGTACCGTAAACACCGGCATATCGTTTTCAAATCTGTACAGACCACAGAGCCATGTAAATGCACTTCCTTTGGGCTGGATAAGATATTTGTCGCCGGTATGTTTCTTTCCGTCATTCCCTTTTAGGTGCTCCCACTCAAAGTAATATGAAGCCGGAATGATACATCTGCGTCTTTCCCATGCCTCCCTGAATGTCGGTTTTACGGCAGCTGTCTCAACTCTTGCGTTCATTAAAAGCGTTTTTTCGCCAAACCCCCATTTCATCGGAAACACCGATTT
>DFFN01000019.1:0-10734 GCA_002369525.1 Lachnoclostridium sp. UBA3775
CAACCTTCCGGGAGAACTTGAACATATCGGCGAATATGCTTTCAGACGCTGCCTGTCGCTTAGGAAATTCGACCCGTATCCCGAAAAAGCCGAAATACATCCCTTTGCCTTTTTCCTTGCAGGGCAGCTTGAAGAAAAGAAAGAGGATGTGGAAAGAAGAAGCGGGGACAGCATGCCCTGCAATATACGGGATAAGAGCGGAATCAGGGTTTTGAAGCTGACGGACACTGACAGGATAGGAAAATATGAATATGCTTTCAGTCCGGATCTTGAGGAGGTCGTTATCGATGCCCCGGACTGTGTTGTGGCAGGGAATGCATTTTCAAACTGCCCCAATTTAAAAAGGGTAAGCCTGAATGTAAGGAGCCTTGAAAGGGCGGCCTTTTCATATTGCAGAAAGCTTGAGTCCGTAAAGCTTACGGGAATAACAAGCCTCCCGGCGGAATGCTTTGCAGGCTGTTATTCGCTTACATCCTTTGATGCAGGAATTGCCGGCTGTATAGGAGAAAGATGCTTTGATGAATGCATCAAGCTTAAGTCCTTTGATTTTTCACATGTTTCGGAAATAGGCGACAGGGCATTTGAACGCTGTGATCTTCTTGAAAAGCTTGTGCTGGGGAAAATACGCGTGGGCTACCATGCCTTTGCGGACTGCGCGGGACTTAAGTCGGTTTGCATAAGCGTCGATACCATTCTTAAGAGCGGGGCATTTATCGGCTGTACCGGAATACGGAGCGTGGTTTTTGACGGAACGGAATATGAAATCTCAAACTTTTCAGACAGCCTTAATTACACGGGAAATCCCTATCCGCTTCAGGTAAGAGAGCTTGCCGCATCGGTATATTCCTGCTTCGAGATTGCCGAAAGAAGGATACTTACGGGATATCTGACGGACGCAGCGAAGCTTACGATACCGGAGGATATAGAGGAGATAGGACCGGATGTTTTCAGGGACCATGTAAGGCTTGGGGAAATCAATATTCCCGCTTCGGTCAGGATTTTCGGAAGCCATGCTTTTTCAATGACAGAATGGCTGGATAAGCAAAGAAAAGAAAACGGCATGGTGACGGTAAACGATGTGCTTATCGACGGCGCGATGTGTAAGGGAGAGATTACAATACCGCCCTCCGTAAAAAGAATAGCAAGCTGGTGCTTTGCCGGAAACACGGAAATTACGGGTCTTACGATGATGAATGAAAGATTGGTCATTGAAAATCTGGCCTTCAGAAACTGTCTGCTGCTTAGGAAAATAAAGGATGCCGGCGGAAATGAATATGTGCTTGAAAATATTTCCGATTTAAAGGATAAGGATTATCCCGAGCTTATTGAGAGGATATTTACAGAATGCATCAACTGCTTCAAGCTTGATGAAAACGGAAGGCTTATCGAGAGTACAGGAAACATTAAGAACCTTACCTTCCCGGAGGGCATACGCTCGATAGGGGACGGCGTATATAAAGACTGCCACCTGCTTGAGAATATCGTGCTGTCGTCGGATACGGCGGAAATCGGAAAATCGGCATTTGAAAACAGCAGGTGGTTAAGAAGCGTTCGGAATGCGGCGGCAGTCAAAAAAATAGGTTCAATGGCTTTCTCGGCATGCCAGTCGCTTGAAAAGATCGATCTTTCCGACAGTCTTACGGAGCTTGGCAGCAGGTGCTTTGAGCATTGCGCAGGCCTTAAGGAAATATATCTTTCGGATAAGCTTGAGCTTATACCGGAGAGGGCTTTCTTCAGGTGCAAATCCCTGAAAAAGCTTGTGATTCCTGACTCTGTAAAGGCAATCGAAAAGGAGGCATTTGCATTTTGCGACATGCTTGAGGAGGTATATGTGTCAGAAAAAACGGAAATAGGGGAACGTGCATTTGCATATTGTGAAAAGGCAAGGATGATCAGAAGGAAATAAGATGAGATATCGTGAGCTTGGAAAAACCGGACTTCGCGTTTCGGAGCTGGGCTTCGGGACCATTCCGATACTTTCGGGACATGTCCCGGTTCTTCCGGAATATTTCAGCCCGGATACCGAAACGGCTGTCAAAATAATGAGAATGGCCTATGATTACGGCTGCAATTTCTATGATACCGCAATAGTTGAGGAATACGGCGACGCAGAGACAAAGCTTGGCGAGTTCGTTAAAACCGTCGACCGGAGCCGGCTTGTGATTTCCGACAAGGCCAGGTTTTACAGCGGCGGGGAAATCTACAGGGAGGTTCTTCGGTCTGCCGAAAATCTCGGAACAAAACCTGATATTTATTTTGTCCATCAGGTGGATGAGGACAATGCCGATGAGGTTTTCGGCAGGTACGGCGCGCTTGATGCCCTGTACGACCTGAAAAGAGAAGGCAGGATCGGTTTTACCGGAATCGCTTCGCATTATTACAATGTTCTTTACCGCGGAGCGACCGATCCCCGTGTCGATGTGCTGCAGGGCAGCGGAAACATCCTTGAACGCGGCATGCTTGAAAGAATAAAAAAAGAAAAGACCTTTAGGGATAAAGGCCTGATAATAAACAAGGTATATGCCGCAGGGCTTTTGATCGGTCCGTTCACGGTCGCGGAGCTTATCGGAGGGATACTTGACTATCCCTTCTCAAGCGCTCTTTTAGGGATAGGAACCTTTGAACAGGCGGAAACGGCATTTGCCGAAGAGTATCCGCCTGTCAGGTTTTCCTTTGAGGAGGTCATAGACCGCATGAGAGCTGGGTTTGATCCTATTGCCTGCGACCGCTGTCAGAAATGTGTATGTCCTTACGGCCATGAAATCCACACGGGCTTCCGCCAGTTCAATTATTATATGCTCGGAAAGGAATTCTGGGCGATAAAAAAACTGAATATGGATATGCATGAGGCTTACCGGCACTGTGTTTCATGCAGGGAAGCGGTATGCATGCAGGATTGTCACAGACATATCAATATTCCGGGAGAACTTGGCAGGATACACCGTCTGCTTGAAGCCTACGGGGATTACAGGCTTACCTGAACAGCATTTTAAAGAAGCAGTACAGGTGAGGCTTGACACTGGTATGATCGTGTCCGGTGGTTGCCATTACCTGGGAAATAAATTCCTCGTTGTTGGATGTAAGTATGTTTCTGTAGCTGTCGGGGAAGGTTGTAACGGTCCCGTCTGCTTTTGATGAAGAAATCAGAAGCACGGCGGGCTTTTCATTTTCGGGAAATACCATCTCGGATGCTTCCATCTGACCGGGATGCATGCCGGAACCGTTAACGTCTACAAGCCCGGGTGCGGGGCAGACAGCGCCGATGTATGAGAAAAGCTCGGGATGCTTAAATCCGATGAAGAGCGATTCCCTTCCGCCCATAGAAAAGCCTGTGATCGCAGTATTTTCGCGGCCCGTTGCTACGGAGAAGGTCTTTTCGATAAAGGGCATGAGGTCGGTTGTAAGGTCGTTTATGAAATTATCATAGGCGAGGCAGTTTTCAAGATCCATGCCGGTCACATACTGATTTTCCTTGCTGCAGTAGATGTAGGGAAGCACAACGATCATTTCCTCGGCTTCGCCCTTCTTCTGAAGGTTTGTAAGTATTTCACTGAGTGCCACAACCTTTCTTGCCATCCATTCCTCGCTGTCGTAGAAGCCGTGAAGGATGTAGAGCACGGGATATTTTTTGTCGGTACTGTAGTTTACGGGAAGAAGCACATTAACGTTAGTGTCTCTTTCTGCCGTATTTGAGTAATAGGTATATTTTTTGAACCCGGGATATTCAGTGCCGTCCTCCGCCTTGTCATAGTTTGCAGCGGGCACGGTCGTGATGAGGTCTTCGTATTTTTTCATTCTTTTCTCCGTTTCTGCTTTTGTTTCGTTTACGGAGCCGCCGTTTCCGAAATCCGGCAGCTCATCCAGGGTGATTACCTTGTCGCTTGAGAAAACCTTCTTTAAGTTTTCCTTGTCGTTTTTGGTGATATAGTCGGTGTGCCAGATCATGAACCATGACCATAGATCGCCGTCCTTTTCAAACTTTTCGACTGCGGGAACGTTTCCGCATTCATGGAAGGCCATGGGCTTGCCGGCAACCTTTAAAAGCTTTTTCCATGCTCTCAGGTTTGTGGAATTGTCGTAAGTATCGGAACCGATTATGTCGACATATTCGTCGCCGGGATACCAGCCGTCCTTTACTTCTCCGGAATAGCCGAGAACCCAGATGAGGTTGTCAAGCTTGTATTCGTTGGTGAATTTGTCATGCATAAGACGCCAGAGCTTAATAAAATTGTCCTTTCCGCCCTTGCCCCACCAGAACCACTGGCCGTCAAATTCGTGGAAGGGTCTCCAAAGTACCGGAACGTTGCCATCACGAAGACGGGCGAGTGCTTTTGCTGCCCGGTCCCAGCTCTTCATCATTGCCTCGTATTCCGCAGTGCCTTCTGTAAGCAGTTTTGTGAAATCGGGATTGTCGTCAAGGCTTTCCTGATAGCCGCTTCCGTTAACGCCGGTATGCCAGCATATGGTAACAAGACCTCCCTTTGCGTCCCATGCTATCGAGCGGGAAACGACACCGTTAAAGTCGTTGTTCATGAAATCGAGTCCGCGCATGGCGGGAAGCTTGCCGGTGGTCTCCTTGATATAGTCCATTTCATAGTCGGGAGAACCCATCCAGGTGGATTCCTGCTGGCAGGAGAGCATTACTTTTCCGAAATTGTCACAAATGTATTTGTAGATCAGATCTTTTTTGGCGGACACGTTTTGTCTTCCTTCCTCTTCGGAGCTTTCGCTGCTTTCCGAAGCTTTTTTATCGTCGGTACCAGCGGAAGCATCGCTTACCGATGCTGATCCGGATGAGCTTCCCGAATCACTGCTGTCCGAAGAACAGCCTGCAAAGCCGAGGATGAAGACAAGCGATGCAAGCAAGAGTGCAATGTGTTTTCTGTATTTCATGATAAACCTCCTGAACACATTATTAAAGTTTTTTTACCCTGTATTTATGATAACATCAGGCGCCGCCGGATTCAATATGATATAATGAAAATATGAGACAGGCGAAATGTTCAGAAATTAAAAGTGCCTGCTGTGAAAAGCTGTGATTGACTTTTATATTCATGTGAGATACAATGATTCAGGAGGTGAAAAAAATGAAGATTGATACCGGCATATACCCCTACAACCCGGAGCTTTCCGGACTGCCTTTTTTGCTTAAGGGAATAGGCGGCACCAGGTATCAGGGGCATATAAAAAGACCCGAGGGCTATCGCTGGAACCAGATCCTTTTCTGCCGTGAGGGAAAAGGTATTCTCAAATATGAGGATAAAGCGATCGAAACCTCGGAAAATACTTTTATTTTTCTCCCTAAGGATGCAGAACATGAGTATTATCCTTTGGACAATATCTGGGAGGTCGACTGGGTTGCATTCGACGGCAGCGCATGTACGGAAAGCCTTAAGATACTTAACATGACAGACATAATGGTCGTTACCGCGACCGATACCTCCGACATGAAGATTATTTTTGAAAAAATGATCAGGTCGCAGCAAAGCGATATTATTTACAGCGGTTACAGCTGTTCGAGCCTTGTCTACGACTACATTATCGGCTTCAGGAGGCTCTTCGCAACCGAGGAGGACAACAAAAGGAGCAGGAATATTTCAGTGCTTGTTCCCGCTCTTAAATATATAAACGACAATTACGGAGAGGATATACCGGTTTCATATCTCGCTTCGCTTGCGGGAGTGACGCACCAGCATCTTTGCAGGCTTTTTAAAAGCAGCCTTAACATGAGTCCGGTTGATTATCTTAACGGAAAAAGGATACAGGAAGCGAAAAGAATGCTAAGGGAAACGGACATGCCGGTCGCCCTGATAAGCGAGAAATGCGGTTTCAGCGATCCCTGTTATTTCTGCACCGTATTTAAGAAAAAGGCAGGAGTTTCGCCTTCTGTCTACAGAATGACCTGAATGCTCCTGCCTGATAAAAACTATTTTGATATGCGGTCGATCGCATCGAGCTCTTCGTCAGAGAAATCAATGTTGTCAAGTGCCCTGATATTTGAAAGTATCTGCGCGGGCCTTGAAGCACCGGCGAGCACAGAAGTGATGACATTATCCTTAAGTATCCATGCCAGCGCCATTTCCGAAAGAGTCTGGCCGCGTTTTCGGGCTATTTCGTTAAGAGCAAGTATTTTTTCATGCATACGGTTTACACGGTCTTCGTTAAGGAAGCGTCCGTCTGTCTTTACCCTGCTGTCTTCGGGTATGCCGTTTATGTAGCGGTCCGAAAGCAGTCCCTGAGCAAGAGGAGAGAAGCATATCACGCCTTTTCCGAGCTTGCCGGAGCATTCTTTGAGACCGTTGTTTTCAACAGTTCTGTCAAAAATGTTGTAGCAGTTCTGGTTGATGATGAAAGGAACCTTCTGCTCGTCAAGTATGGCGCTTGCTTTTGTAAGAGTGTCTCCGTCATAGTTTGAAAGGCCGACATAAAGCGCCTTGCCGCTTCTTACTATCTGTGCGAGAGCGCCCATGGTTTCCTCCAAGGGAGTTTCGGGATCCATTCTGTGATGATAGAAGATGTCCACATATTCAAGGCCGAGTCTTTTTAAGGACTGGTCTATGCTTGCAATGAGATATTTGCGGCTTCCGTGGTCTCCGTAGGGACCGGGCCACATGTCGTAGCCGGCTTTTGTAGAGATTATGAGCTCATCGCGGTAGGGAGCAAAGTGCTCCTTCATGATTTTGCCGAAATTGCTTTCGGCACTTCCGGCCTTGGGACCGTAATTGTTTGCAAGGTCAAAATGCGTGATGCCGTTGTCGAAGGCTGTAAAGCACATCTCTTCGATGTTTGCATAGTTTGCGGTATCGCCGAAATTATGCCACAGTCCGAGCGAAACAGCCGGGAGCAGGAGTCCCGATTTACCGCAGCGGCGGTATTTCATTTTGTCATACCTGCTGTCATTTGCCAGATACATAGAATTCCTCCTTGTTCTATATAAAATGATATTGCTTTTATTCTTTTCTCTGAGTCAGGCTGCCTATCGGTATTGCACACAGAGTCAGTGAAGCCTTTTTGTTGTTTGCCATAGTGATGACAACGTCCTCGGGCTTTGCGAAGCACATGACATTAAGTTCGTTGTTGATATTGAACATGACATCGGATTCGAAAATACTGGCCTGCACATCTCCGTTTCTTCCGCCGATCGCAAGCAGATTGTCTCCGTTGCCGAAAGTGTTTATCCTGCTGGTCTTTATGAAGATTCTGCTCTGCCCGTTGAGTGAACCAAAGCAGCATCCATCTGTCGAGCGTATGCTCTGTTCGAGGTTTGCCCCGAGGGTATTGAGCACCGCGATCTCACCGTCTATGGTTCCGATACCGACGCTTGTTTGTCCTCCGCCGGTGATGCTTACGGTGCTGTACTGTATGTAAATGTCGGTGCTGCCGTTTATCGAACCTATTCCGGCGCATTTTGCTGCATTCAAACGTACTTCAAGCAGGCAGCTTCTGATATCTATCCGGTTGCTGCCTCCGAGGAAACCGACGCCGACGCATTCTGTTCCGTTACATTCGAGCAGGTATTTGCCGCGTTTGATCTGGATTTTTCCGCCGAGTCCCGAACCGATGCAGACATCCTTCTTCGATTTTGTTACAATCCTGATCTCGCCGTCCTGATCGAAGATGAGCTCGCCGCAGCTTTCATCGCAGCCGCCTCCGATTCCGAAGGAAGCAGTCTCAAGGTCGATCATCAAGGAACCTTCGCCCTCAAAGGTGATCTTTGAGCTTTCGGGCACACGGATCCCTCCGGATTTAAAGGTGCTCTTTCCCTTAAGCGCAAGGGTCAGATTTACGTTTTCGCCGAGCTCGATGCAAGGGTGCCTGCCGGCAGCCGTCAGATAAACATTTTCAAGATCGAGCCTGCCGGTGTATCCGTCGTCAACGGTAACAAACAGCTCGGTCTGCTGGCCGGGTGCCCCGATAAACGTAATGTCCTTGTAAACGACATTCTTTTCCTTGATGATGATATCGGTATAGCCCTCACGGGATATATTTGAAAGGTTGACACGGTTTGTCTTGCCTGTTTCGTAGCTGTAGCGTATCGCACCGTCATCACGTTCCTTTACGTAGGAGGCTATTTCTTTTCTTAATTCTGCGTCAAGCTCCGGCAATAAATTGGGAGAGGGCCTTCCGGTGTAGTAGCCCTGTATCAGGTCGGCGCCGAGGAAGATGACAACCTGGAGCTCCGCGGAGGTTTCGACTCCTTCCGCAAGGGCAAGTATTCCGTTCTGATGACAGAAATCGATTATATCCTTTACAAAGTATTTTTTCTGAGGGTTGTTCTGTATGCCGCTTAACAGCGAACGGTCGATTTTAACGATGTTCGGCATGTAACGCAGAAGATTGCTTACGTTGGAATAGCCTGTTCCGTAGTCGTCGACGGCAGTCCATACGCCGAGATCGGAAAACCTGCTTCTTATTCTTTCAAGGTCTTCGTCGCTGAGCTCGGCCTGTTCGGTAAGTTCCACTACTACATTTTCGGAATGCTTCATCATCAGGGCATCGGTAAGATCAAGCGAAGCTTTGTCGAGCCTGATGCCGGGGATGCTGTTGATGAACAGCTTGCGTTTGCCCAGGGTTTCCCTGTTCTCGTCGAGGAAGCTGAGTGTGTTCAGGAAGGTGTACTTTTCCACGTCCTGAAGCCTGCCCATGACTCCGGCGAATTTTATGATCTTCAGCGGTGATATCTTTATGTCGGTATTTGCACGCATCAGAGCCTCATAGGAATATATATCACCGTTTTCGACATTGATGATGGGCTGGAAATTATATACAAACAGGTTGTTGTCAAGTATGTTTTTTACAAGATCGAATTCAAGCTGATCCTCGGGAGTGATAATGATGTCGGAGGAATGGGCCACGTTTACAAAACGGTTCACATTCTGGGAACTGTTTTCGAGAAGCCTGATGATGAGACGGCGTCTCAGTGCGTCGAAGCCTATTGCCACAAGGTTCATCCACTGGCGGTAGGTCCTGTCGTAGACCTCGGGGCGGTCACCGTAGCTTATCACTCCGTAACCGTAGCATCTGTCCTCAAGATAGAAGGGCGTAAAGAAATATGCTCTGGGGGAAGTGCTGCGCTTTTTAAGCTCCGGAATCAGATCCCTGCGGTCAAAGATTTCGGAAGTGTCTGCATGATCCGGGACCTCATCCGATCCGTAGCAGACCGCGCGGACCATTTTCCGGCTCATGCCGTTTTCGTCCGGGATCACATCGGGGTTTAATTCGATGTCCTTCCAGTATTCGCAAAGGCACAGCGAAAAGCTTTCGGCACCTTCCAACTGGTAAACATAGGAATAGACAAGGTTAAGGAATGACGAAAGAGAACTTTCGTTAACCATGTTGCTGGTCATTGAATTATATACTGAATTGAAGCCTTCCTTTGAAATCTCCGAATCCCACTCGCTCCTAAGCAGGCTTTTTCTTATTGTTTCGGGATTTGATATCATTTCACAGCTACAGCCGCAGCTTTCGCCGATAAACAGCGAGGCTCTTGCCTTGTACGGGGCGGGAGTTTTGCCTGCAAGCATATCGTCGATATACGTGGCGGCATAAATGCCGTTGTCACGGGACGGAAGTATGCAGGAGGTCAGCGGATGCGGGCATTTTCGGCCTTCTTCTACGCTGTCAAAGCCGATAACGGCAATATCTGTGCCGACCTTATAGCCTCTTGCTTCCAGGGATTTGCAAAGTCCGATGGCCATCTGGTCGTTCGCACAGGCCACTGCCTCGGGAAGCCCGCGGCCGTTAAGAAGCTGATCGGCGGCAACCTCGCCGCTTGTGTACCAGAAATCACCGTAGATCACGCGGTCTTCATATACGGGAAGCCCGTGGTCGGCCATCGCCTTCCTGTAGGCATCGAGTCTTGCTATCGAATGCTCATGCCAGCGTTTACCGGTCAGATATGCTATGTCTTTATATCCGTGTTTTTCTATCAGATGGGAAACCAGCCTGTAGCACGGCTCTGTGCCGTCCGTTAAAATGGCGGGAAAGTATTCGCTTTTCAGATCTATCACAAGAACGGGACCCGTGAAATTTTCGTGGATCCTTTTTTCGAGGGCGTCACCGACGCCGGGAGTCTGTATGGAGTCTCTGAGTATGACTATGGCATCATAATCCCCGGGCTCAAAAAGCTCGAAGATGTGAGCTTCGGATGCTTCGCGCACAACAGTGTCCTGATATTTTCTGTATGCTGCAAAAACGCATACTTCGAAATTTCTTTTAAAGGCTTCTTCAAAAAAGCCTTTAAGGAAGGAAGACTGATATTCTTCGTCGCACTGGCCGACAAGAACTGCTGCTCTTCGCATAAGACCCATAAATATAATACCTCCGTGTAAACCTGATATATATTATAATGTATCATCGGAAAAAGGTCAACAAAAAAGGAATTCGAAATATCAGTTGCCATATCGGAAGAAATGAAGTAAAATAGGTATCGTATGAATATATTCCTTAATAAAAAGACGGAAGGATACAGATGATGCCTGAGACTTTAGCTGCCGGGAAAAAATACCGCATCGGAATGTACGGAGGAAAATTCCTGCCTTTTCACAAGGGACACCGTTACTGCGTGGAAGTTGCGGCCCGGGAATGCGAAACGGTATATGTGATCCTTTTTTACGGAGGCCCGGAGGAAGAGTCTGTCTGTGCCGGAAACACGGCGCTCTGGCTTTCTGCCGTCGAAAGAAAAAGGATAGTAAAGGAAATATGCCGGAGCTTTTCGGATGCGGCAGACGTTAT
>DFFN01000019.1:10784-12196 GCA_002369525.1 Lachnoclostridium sp. UBA3775
CCGTTATACCCGCCTTTATAGATATTTCAAAGCTCAGGCTGCCGGACGGTAGCGAGGACTGGGAGGCGGAAACACCGCTTGTAAGAAAAATATGCGGAGACCGGCTTGACGCGGTATATTCAAGCGAGGTAAGCTACGGAGAATATTTTTCGGGAGCCTATCCGGAAGCGGTCCACCGTCTTGTGGATGTGCCGAGAATACACTATCCGATCAGCGGAACCGCGATCAGAAACTTTGATAATGAGGATGAGAGAAGAAAATGGATGCTGTAAAAGGCGGAGAAATCAAAAAAAGCTTTAGGGAACTTATGTGGTATGAGTATGTGATGGGCACCGTAATGATAGTCATAGCCGCAAGGGCCATGATACAGGGCTTTACGACGGGAGACTCCGACGGCAATCCGGCATGGCTCACGGTGATCAATTTCATCAGTGCGGTATGCGGGGTGCTCTGCATCTTTTTTACCGCAAAGGCAAATATCAGCAATTTCATCTTTGCAACGGTAAATACCCTGGTTTATGCCATATACCTTGTTTACTGGCATATATGGGGAACTGCGGCCCTTGAGATACTTTTTTACATTCCGATGAATTTCATCTCATGGTATATGTGGGCAAGGCACAGGGACGCGGAGCTTACACAGAAGACCAAGTCGAAACGCATGAGCGTGGGACAGAATGTTTTCTGGGCGGCGGCTGTAGTGATCTCGGCAGTGATATATCATTACATACTCGTGCTTGTGGACGGGAAGGAAATATTTGGAACGGTACAAAGCGTCAGGGATGTAAGGTGGCAGGACGCTTTCATCTTGAGCATCGGCCTTGTTGCAACGGTGCTGGAGCTTTTGCGATACAGGGAACAGTATGTCTGGTGGATAATCACCGATGTTATTTCCGTGTGGATGTACATAGTCCATTTCGATGCCGTCTATCTTACGAAGCGCAGCATATATCTTATCATGGCAGTGATCGGTCTTGTAAACTGGGCAAGGCTTAACAAGGAAAGAAACGGTAAAAATGAATGAGACTTTCGACAGGAGCGCCGAATTTAAGATTTTCGGAAAGACGATAAGGGCAAAGAATTATCACTGCTCCGTAAACGGTGCTCCGAACAGGGAAAAGAAAAGACCTTTAAAGCTTCAGCTTTCAATCTGCCCGACAATGTATTGCCCGGGGCATTGCCCCTTCTGTTCGGCGCCGGGAAGTAACGAAAGGGCCTTTCTTGACATAAAAAAGCTTGAGTTTGTTTTAAGGGAACTTAAAGCAGCTGAAGCGGTAAGGGGCATTTCGATAAGCGGAGGCGAACCGTTTACGGATACAGGGCTTCTGAACGAGATCATCACCCTTATATTCGGCCTCTTCGGAGTTGAGATGGAGATCGGCATCAATACGAACGGCAGCGGGCTTGACAGG
>DFFN01000073.1 GCA_002369525.1 Lachnoclostridium sp. UBA3775
CGGCGCCGGATTCGATCACCATCGCGGGACCTATAAATACGCTCAACAAGCTTAGCGAGATCAGGATCCCTTACCGCAAGGAAAACGTCAATGAAACGATCAACGACAATATCAGCCTGACGGAGTACATACCTGAGAACTGCTATCTTGTATCCACGCCGGATTTCGTTTCGGTAACGATACCGGTGCTTATTCTGGATCGAAATAAGAGATTTGACCTGAAGATTTCGGATATTGAGATTAAAAACCTTGATTCCAGGTTTAAGGTCAAGAACAGTGAAGATGGATTTATCGTCAGTGTTTGGGGCACTGAAGAATCGGTTGAAGGGCTTGAGGCATCGGCACTCGGCTTGTATCTGGATTTCTCGGATATACTTGAGCCCGGAGACTATAAGATCACCTTGGGACATAAGGATGTTAAGGACCTGCAATTTGATGAGCTCGAACTTGATGTCGTTATCATAAGTCACGAGGAAGAAAACAAAACAGAAAAGCATGAAGAGCATGATGACGAAGAACAGTAAAATGCTCTGAATGACGGCAAGGAGAAAAAATGGTAAGCAAAAAAATTGTTGTAAAGGGTGTTAACGGGCTTCATATCAAGCCTGCAGGTGCACTTTCTCAGGTGGCCCTCGGCTATCAGTGCGCGGTTTATCTTAAGGTAAGAAATTACAATGTCAACGCAAAGAGCGTGTTAGGCATACTGAGCGCCCAGGTAAGGCAGAACGAAGAAATAGAGCTTGTATGCTCCGGCGAAGATGAGGAAAAATGCCTTGAAGGAATGCTTGCATGCATTGAAAAATATAACGGCTGAGGTCTGGCTATGTATGATTACCTGATTGTCGGTGCGGGTCTTTTCGGTGCGGTTTTTGCCCATGAAATGAAAAAGAAGGGGAAAAGCTGCCTTGTTATTGACAGAAGAGACCATATCGGCGGAAATGTTTATACGAAAGAAATAAGCGGAATACAGGTCCATGTTTACGGGGCTCATATTTTTCATACCCATGACAAAAAAATCTGGGATTATATAAGCGGCTTTTGTGAATTCAACAACTACGTTAATTCACCCGTTGCCAGATACAAGGATGAAATTTACAACCTCCCGTTTAACATGAATACCTTCTCGAAAATGTGGAAGGTATATACTCCTGCCCAGGCGAAGGCTGTGATCGAAGAGCAGGTAAAGGAGGCCGGCATCAAAGAACCTCGTAATCTTGAAGAGCAGGCAATCTCGCTTGCGGGCAGGGATGTATATGAAAAGCTTGTAAAAGGCTATACCGAAAAGCAGTGGGGGAGAGACTGTAAGGATCTTCCCGCTTCGATCATCAAAAGACTGCCTTTAAGATTCATATATGACAATAATTATTTTTCGGACAGGTATCAGGGTATACCCATCGGAGGCTATACCGGTATAATCGAAAAGCTGCTTGAAGGCATTGAGGTCAGAACCGGCGTGGATTTCCTTCCCGCGCGTAAAGAGCTTTCGGAGCTTGCGGAAAAAATCGTCTATACCGGCGCGATCGATGAATTCTTTGATTATTCAGAGGGCGAGCTTGAGTACAGAAGAGTGCGGTTTGAAACAGAGGTGCTCGATACCGACAATTACCAGGGTAATGCCGTTGTCAATTATACCGAACGCGAGATACCTTACACGAGGATAATCGAACATAAGCATTTTGAATTCGGAAAAGGCGACAAGACCGTTATTTCAAGGGAATATCCCTGTGAATGGAAGAGAGGCGATGAGCCTTACTATCCGATAGGAGATGAAAAAAACCGCCGGCTCTATGACAAATACAAAGAAAAGGCGGACAGAATGGCGAATTATATTTTTGGAGGAAGGCTGGCCGAGTACCGTTATTATGATATGGATGACGTTATCGCTTCGGCACTTGCGGCATCCGAAAAGGAAGAGTAAAGAAAAAGACTGCAGATACAAAGCTCTGCAGTCTTTATTTTGTGTTTTGGCTCTGGTCGTATACAGTTGCCGGAAATGCATAATCCACGGTTGCCGAATCAGCTGTAGCAATCCCTGGGGTCGCATAATCCTCGGAAGCCTTGTAGTCCAGCGCATATTCCTTACTGTTCTGCATCAGCTGCCTGTAAGTGACCACGTTCTTGGGATCCTTGGAAATATAGGAGTTGTATACCTCATAGAGACATATTGCAGTACACGCTCCTATTGCCAGGAAACAAAGAACCGAAAGCATGGTTTTCAAAAACTTCATTTTCTTCCCTTCTTTTTACCAGATAAGGCATATTTATCCTGCTGACAGCACCAAATATAGCATATAATTGTAAAAAAAGCAAGCATAAAGTGTGAAAAAAATCATTTTTGCTTGTATTTACCCCTGAAATATATTATTATATAGGTTGATGTTTTAACGAAAGGAAGCAGTATGAAACAGCAGAACCGCGGCGAGGGCATCAGAGTTGTCTTCGACGTTATGATAATCATAATTTCATACTTTGTGGCATACAGCCTGCGATTTGGTGCGCTTTCGAACATCCGGCTCTTCGAACTGGACAAGAATGTGCAGTACTATCCTTTGAGCGAATATGCCAAATACCTGCTCGTTGTGATTCCGGGATATCTTTATATTTTCTCGAAATGCAATCTGTACGGCGCCAGGAGAAGAAAAAGGGTTGTACTCTGGAATCTGGTGAAGGCCAATATCATCGGACTGGTATTCATTTCTTTCGTGCTCTTCTTCACAAAGGAGATGCACATTTCGCGTTGGTTCCTCGGAATATTCTTCGTTCTGAACACGCTGCTCGGCTTCTGTATGAGGCATCTTGTACAGTCGGGCTTTGAATATCTGAGAAATAAGGGTATCAACCTGCGCCATGTGCTTATCATCGGTTACAGCACCGTGGGCCGCGGCTATGTCGACAGGATAAAATATAATCCGCAGTGGGGCTATTATATCCACGGTTTTGTTGACGACGAAAATGAAATCGGTACCGAGTATAAAGGAATTTCGGTCATCGGTAACATTGCGAGCCTTGCTAAGCTTCTTGAGGAAAACAATTTCGACGAGGTAGTCGTTGCACTTAACATAAACGATTACTACAAGTTAAGGCGCGTGGTCGGCATTTGCGAAAAATCGGGCTGCCATACGGTGTTCATTCCGGACTATCATAACATAATCCCCACGGTTCCTGTGATGGAGGATATGCTGGGGCTTCCGATAGTAAATATCAGGAACGTACCGCTTACCGAGTTTTCGAAAAAGACTGCAAAGCGTATTTTTGACATACTGTTCGGGCTTGTATGCCTGGCGGTTTTTGCGATTCCGATGGCGGTCATCGCCATACTCATAAAGCTGGATTCAAAAGGCCCCGTTATTTATAAGCAGGAAAGGGTAGGACTTCATAACAAGCCTTTCATGATGTATAAATTCCGCTCGATGGCAGTGGTTTCAAACGGTGAGGATGAATACCAGTGGACAGGAGACGGCAATGCGGACGCAAGGATAACAAAGCTCGGCCACTTCATAAGAAGCACAAGCCTTGACGAGCTTCCGCAGATATTCAATGTCCTGAAGGGCGATATGAGCCTTGTGGGACCGAGACCGGAAAGACCTTTCTTTGTTGAAAAATTCAGGGAGGAAATTCCAAGATACATGATCAAGCACCAGGTAAGACCCGGGATGACCGGCTGGGCCCAGGTAAACGGCTACAGGGGAGATACATCGATTGCAAAGAGGATAGACTGCGATCTTTACTATATTGAAAACTGGACTTTTGTGTTTGACATAAAGATTTTGTTTATGACTATTTTTAAAGGCTTCAGAAATGAAAATGCCTATTAAAGTGATTTTGGAGGTGATCGTTTTTGGAAAATAACAATAATGATGATTACGGAAATGTTTGCATGCTCTGCCACAGAAACGAATCCAAGGCGGGAAAAATGCTTAAGCTTCAGGATAATGTCTGCGTATGCAAGGACTGCATGCAGAAATCCCTTAACATACTCGGAAGAATGGAAAACCTTGATAATCTGTTCAACGGCGGTATACTGGGGCTTAATTTCCTGAACGAATTTAAGGACTATATCGAAAAGGCGGCAAACAGCGTTAAGGAAACAAAGGAGCAAAAGCCGGAGGATAAGGAAGCCGAAAAGAAGGAACAGCCCGCTAACGAAGAGCCCGCAAAGGAGCAGACAAACTCTGACGGCGACAAAAAGGACGATAAAAAGCAGGAAGAGAAGAATGTCGGGGAAATCCCCCTTCCCTTCGGAAACATCAGGTTCGTTTTTCCCGGAAATCTGCATCCCGGAAACAAACAGAAGGTTAAGCCGAGGAAGGAAAAACAGGGAAACAAAAATCCCGAGCTTAACACCATGACTCTTAAGGATCTGCCGACACCGAGCAAAATCAAGGAAATGCTTGACAAGCATGTTGTCGGTCAGGAATATGCCAAAAAAGCCATAAGTGTTGCCGTATATAATCACTATAAGAGAGTTCTTCATGAGGAGCAGAATGAAGAGGGCAAAAACGACGGAGTTGTGATAGAGAAGTCCAATATGCTGATGCTCGGGCCCACCGGTTCCGGAAAGACCTATCTCTTACGTACTCTTGCGGGAATACTCAATGTTCCTCTTGCGATTACGGATGCCACCTCGCTGACCGAGGCAGGCTATATCGGTGATGATGTAGAGAGTGTACTGAGCAAGCTTCTTGCCAATGCCGACAATGATGTCGCGCGTGCGGAACACGGTATAGTTTTTATCGATGAGATCGACAAGATCGCTAAAAAGAAAAACGCCCATCAGAGGGATGTCAGCGGTGAAAGCGTACAGCAGGGCCTGCTTAAGCTTCTTGAAGGCTCCGATGTTGAAGTGCCTGTGGGAGCCACCAGCAAAAACGCAATGGTTCCGATGGAAACCATCAACACAAGGAATATACTTTTTGTATGCGGCGGTGCTTTTCCCGATCTTGAGCAGATCATAAAGAACAGGCTTACGAAAACCTCGTCTATCGGTTTCGGTGCCGACCTTAAGGATAAGTTCGACAACGATATTGATATCATGAACAAGGTTACCACGGAGGATCTTAGGGAGTACGGAATGATTCCCGAATTCCTGGGCCGCCTTCCTGTTGTTTTCGCACTTAAAGGTCTTGACGAGGATATGCTTAAGCGTATACTGACAGAGCCCGAAAATGCCATTGTGAAGCAGTACAAAAAGCTTTTCGAAATGGACGAGGTAAAGCTCGAATTTGATGATGATGCTTTGTCGGAGATTGCGAAGCAGGCAATGGCAAATGAGACGGGAGCGCGTGCGTTAAGAGCGATAATCGAAAAATATATGCTTGACATAATGTATGAAATCCCTAAGGATCCGATGATAGGATCGGTAACGATCACAGGCGACTACATAAGAGGCATCGGATCGCCGATCATCGGGATGAGAGAGTGAGGTAAGACAATGATTTCGGAAAATGTAAAAAAACTTGTTGAAAACGGATCTGCGATCAGGGCCATGTTTGAAGAAGGCGCAAAAATGGCAGCCGAATTCGGCAGGGAAAACGTATATGATTACAGCCTCGGAAATCCGAGCGTTCCGGCTCCGGATGCTGTTAATGAAGCGATAATAAAAATTACAAATAAGACCGATCCCGTTGCGCTGCACGGTTATATGAACAATGCCGGTTATCCGTCGACGAGACAGGTGGTTGCCGATCATTTAAATAAACTTTTCGGGACCGCATTTTCAAACAGGAATATTCTGATGACGGTAGGCGCCGCAGGCGGACTTAATGTTATTTTAAAGACTCTGCTTAATCCGGGGGATGAGGTGCTTGCTTTTGCACCGTATTTTGTGGAATATAACAATTATGTCGCAAATTTTGGCGGCAGGGTGGTTCCCGTAAATACCGAAGCCAACGGCTTCATGCCGGATCCGGGGCTTCTTGAAGCTTCGATCAACAAAAACACCAAGGCACTTATTATAAACAATCCCAACAATCCTACCGGTGTTGTTTATCCCGAAAGCGTTATCAAAGAGATAGCCGAGGTTCTTGTAAAGAAGGAAAAGGAGCTCGGAATTTCTGTATACATGATAGCCGACGAGCCCTACAGGGAGCTTGCCTATGACGGCGTTACGGTCCCTTATCTTACAAAGTATTATCATAACACGATAGTAGGCTATTCCTATTCCAAATCGCTTTCGCTTCCGGGCGAGCGTATCGGTTATCTCGTAATGCCGGACGAGCTTGATGACGCGGATATGATAATTAACGGTGCTGCCGTTGCAAACCGCGTACTCGGTTTCGTAAACGCTCCTTCGCTTCAGCAGAGAGTGATCGAGGCATGCATTGACTGTACGACGGATGTTGCGGTATATGACAAGAACAGGAAGTTTTTGTATGAATCGCTTACAAAGCTCGGCTTTGAGTGCGTAAAGCCTCAGGGAGCATTCTATCTCTGGGTAAAGGCACCCGACGGCGATGATGCCGCATTCTCTCAGGCGGCAAAGAAGTACCATCTGCTTATTGTTGCGGGCAAGGGCTTTGCAGGTCCGGGTTATGTAAGGCTTGCATATTGCGTTGATTATGACATGATAGTACGCTCGATACCTGCCTTTGAAGCTCTGGCAAAGGAATACGGATTAAAATAATTCAGGAAAGAAGTGACAAAAATGGGAGACTGGAGAGACAATTTAAGAAGAGTCAGGGCATATACTCCCGGAGAGCAGCCCAAGCTTGATGATATAGTAAAACTGAATACCAACGAAAATCCCTACCCGCCGGCACCGGCGGTACGTGAGATGCTTGCATGGTTCGACACGGACGTGCTTCGCAAATATCCCGCGCCCGATGCCTACAAGCTTGTAAAGGCGCTTTCGGATGAATATGAAGTGCCGGAAAACATGATATTTCCCGGTGTGGGCTCCGACGATGTACTCGGTATGGCGTTTCTTGCATGCTTTAATTCGGATAAGCCCGTGTTTTTCCCGGACATCACATATTCCTTCTACGATGTATGGTGCGAGCTTTTCAATATCAAATATGAAACCAAGAAGCTCGATCCTTCGTTTATGATCGTTAAAGAGGATTATATGACCGAAAACGGCGGAATTGTGATTGCAAATCCCAATGCACCGACATCGATCGAAATGGATCCTTCTGAGCTTGAGGAGATTATTGCCGCAAACAAAGACAGCGTGGTGATAGTTGACGAGGCTTATGTTGATTTTGCGGAGCATACGGTTCTTCCGCTGGTAAAGAAATATGACAATCTGCTTGTTGTGCGGACTTTTTCGAAATCACGTTCAATGGCAGGCGTAAGAATAGGATTTGCCGTCGGTTCACCCGAGCTTATCGCTGCGATTAATAATGTTAAGAACTCCTACAATTCCTATACAATGAACACACTGTCCATAGAGGCGGGTGTTGCTTCGCTGTCGGATAAGGCTTATTTCGAGGAGACAAAACAGAAGATATTAAGAACAAGAAGGCATATGGCTAACAGGCTTCGCGAGCTTGGCTTTTATTATCCTAAGAGCTCGGCAAATTTCCTTTTTGTGACGCACAACCGTATACCTGCCAAGATCATTTTCCAGGAATTACGAAACCGCAGGATATACGTAAGGTATTTTGACAAGCCGCTCATCGACAATTATCTCAGGATTACGGTCGGAACGGAAGAGGAGCTTGACAAGCTGGTCGCTGCTCTTGAGAGGATAGTTTCAAAATATGTCTGAAAACAGAAATTACAGCAAAGAGCTTGATAATATCATAGAAAATCTGCTTAAAAGCGGGGAAAGGCCAAGGCTTTTGCTGCATGCCTGCTGTGCTCCGTGTTCGAGCTATTGTCTTGAATACTTAAGCAGATATTTTGACATTACGGTTTATTATCATAATCCCAATATCTCTCCGGAATCGGAGTTTGATTACCGCGTAAGCGAATTAAGGCGTCTGATTGACGAAATGCCGCTTTCATATCCTGTAAAGCTTGTGGTGGCAGCCTATGATGCGTCAGAATTTGAAAATGCGGTGAAGGGACTGGAAAATGAGCCCGAGCGGGGAAGCCGCTGCACCGTCTGTTACCGCCTGAGGCTTGAGAAAAGCGCGGAATATGCATCGGATAACGGATTCGATTATTTTACCACTACCTTGTCTATAAGCCCGTATAAAGATGCTGCAAGGCTTAACGGGATAGGGGAGGAGCTTGCCGGGAAATACTCCGTAAAATTCCTTCCGAGTGATTTCAAGAAAAAAAACGGATACAAACGGTCCGTGGAGCTGTCCGGAGAATACGGCCTTTACAGGCAGGATTACTGCGGATGCGTATATTCAAAAAGAAAACAATGACAATAAAAAAACACGGCCAAACCGTGTTTTTTTATTGTATATAATTCGGTTGTAAGTCCTTTACGGAGCCTGCGTTACACTCGGGGTTACCCCGGGCTCTTCGACCGGCATTGCATATTCGGGTACGCAGAGTGCTTTAAGCATTGTGGCACAGATACCGCCGGGGATAGCCACACCGTAGCCGGCGCGTTCAACGAAGCATACGAAGGCGAAAGGATATTCAGGTTCGTCAACGAAGCCCACAAACCAGCCGTTGTAGCCGGTATCTGCACGGTTTACGGTACCTGTTTTTGCACCGATACGTACATTGAATCGGCCCGTAGCATAGTGGCTGGGATGGTTAACGGTGTTGTTTACCATTATTTCCTTCATTTTGTTTGCGGTGGCGGGATTTATCACCTGCTTGTTCATAACGGTTTCGGTAGTCTTTATCACATTGCCTTCGGTATCGGTAACGCTGAGAAGGTTTGTGGGTATTGCAGCCTGTCCTCCGTTTGCAATGGAGCCGACATACATAAGCATCGAGCAGGGATTCATCAGGTCATGGTGAAGTCCGATACAGGTCCATGCAAACTCGAAATCTGTGGATTTCATTATGTCGAAGGAACCCTTTGCGGTCTTTATCGATCCGTCAATAAGAGTTGAGGAGGTAAGTATACCGTTGTTTACGTTGTTCTGCATCATGCTTCGTTTGATAAGACTTGAAATCTCGGCGAAGGCACAGTTGCAGGAATTGGCATAAGCTGTTGCAAGATCCTGGTTTCCGTGAACACCGGTACAGCGAAGTACCTGCTTGTTGATTACCATTGAACCCTGACAGAGGAAACGGCGTTCGAAAACATCGGGAATCGTATCGATAGCTGCTTCAAGCGTTACAGTCTTCATTGTTGAACCGGGGGTGAACAATGACTGGTAAAGGCTGTTCATGTAACATCCGGAGTATATCGGGTTTTTGTTGATGTCCTCGGGGATGTTGTCGGGATCGTATACGGGAGTGGAAGCGTTGCAGAGCAGCTGTCCCGTCCTGTAATTATATATAGCGATAAGTCCCGTATATTTTCCGAGAGCGGCTATTGCCTGCTTGTTTATTTCGGAATCGATCGTAATCGCAACCTGGTTGCCGCTGTTCTCGGCGGTATATTTCTTGTTTTCGGTTACATATCTTGAAAAATAGCCCGAAAAAGCGGTAAGGGTACCGGTGGAGATGTTGCGGTAACGGTCGCCGACGATCTTTACCATCGCTTTTCTGGTAGCTTCGTCTTCGGAAAACTTTATGCCGTTTTCGGTAAGCGTCGCAAGAGGCTTTCCTTTACGGTCTACAAGTGTGCCGCGTACATAAAGCTTTTCGGCGTTTGTATCGTCGGTATAGTATTCGCGTCTTGTTTTCCTTGTCTGATCCGAATTGCTCGCGATCTCATAGTTTGAAGGATCATAACCTATGGTCTTATTGTAATTGTCTACGGTCCAGTTGTTCCTGTTCCTGTAAAGCTTTAACAGAAAACCCAGAATACCAAGACCGAAGATCATGCAGATTATGATACAGAATTTAGTTCTGCTTTGTATCTTTTTCATCATTCCCTCCGGATGGCGTTACAGGCTTTTGCGTCGTCGCCTTGGTCCTGGTCTTTAATGTCTGACGCTTAGCCTCTTTGTCTGTTCTGCTGTCTTCAATGGCTTTCAGTCTGCCATAGCTTGCATAATTTTCAATATCGTTGTTTGCATTCTTCTTGTGTTTTATTGTGGCTGCCTGTTCGCTTCGCTTAAGTCTTGCGGCAAAGCTTGCATTCGGTCTGGTATCCGTTGCCTTCAGAAAGGCCAGCGTGCCCCATGCCATGACCATGGAGGAACCGCCGTTAGATACGAAGGGGAAGGTTACGCCGGTGAGCGGAAGCATGTCAACTGCACCGAAAACGTTCAGTGCTGTCTGGAAGAGAAGCAGTGAAGTGGCGGCGCAGGCAGCTATCGTATAGTAGGTGGAACGTGAGTTGATACAGG
>DFFN01000076.1 GCA_002369525.1 Lachnoclostridium sp. UBA3775
CTTACCGCAAACAAGATACTTGTTGCCATCGACATGAGAGGCAGGAGAATAGTCGATATCGGAAGCTACGGCGGAAGAAGCGACTGCCGCATCGGCATGTCGACCATCAACCTTTACGGCGAAGGCGAGGTTACCTCCGGTATCGGAGATGCCAACGGTGTCGGGCAGATATTTCTTACCGATGTAACTCTTGACATCAAGTTCCTGTCGGCAAACGGTTTTGCCTGCGGAAGCAAGGAAGGCGAGGCTACCTTCGTACGTGTTAAAAAGAATATTTCGATAAATGCCTGACGGCAAAAAGAAGAGTATGGATATAAAAAGAGAAGAGTATGAATATTTCGGAAAGCTGAAAACGGAGCTTGGTGAAGCACGACGGAAGCTGGAAGAAGAGATAGAAAACGAAAAAAAGGCGGTAAAGGAATTCAAGGCCTATATCAACGAGCATTATGCCGAGATGGACGAAAAGGAAGTCAGGGAAAATGTTGACAGCGCCGGCAACATGGCGTTATTGGTAAATGCCGATGCCGAAAGGCTCAGAAACCTTGGATTTATGCTTGAAAACCCTTATTTTGCAAGGCTTGACTACCTGCCGGATGACAGCAGCGAATGCATGGAGCTTCGTTTCGGAAGCGGCAGCTTCTGGTCGGAGAAGGACAAAAAGGTCAAGATATTCGACTGGAGGGCACCGATCGCCGCGCTTTATTACGACTATGACCTTGGACCCGCATCCTACCTGGTCCCCGATCCCGATTCGAATTCGGGCAAAAAGCTCCGCTACAGCGGAGTCATAAAGGAAAGGCTGCAGACCATAGTAAAGGACGGGGAGCTGGAGACGGTTGCCGAGACCGGAAGCAGGGTCTTCGATGACCTTCTGATAGAGGTGCTCGGCGGAAATGCGCCGGAGAAAATGCGGCCGGTGATCTCGACCATACAAAAAGAGCAGAACGACATAATAAGGGACGACGAAAGCGAGATACTTGTGGTTGACGGAAGGGCCGGAAGCGGCAAGACCGTTATCGCGATGCACCGTATCGCATGGCTTCTTTATAACGATAAAAAGAAGCTTAACTCCGACAATATGCTCATACTTTCGCCCAACAATATTTTTACGGACTATATTTCCCGCATCCTTCCGGAACTGATGGAAAACCCTGTTCCCGAAAAACAGTGGGATGATTTCATTTCCGATATAGTATTCCTTGACGGCGAGTTTGAGAGCAAGGCCGAGCAGGCGGAGGCCCTTAAGGACGGCGGGGATGGATCAAGGCTTGCGGCGCTGGCGGTAAAAACCTCGACGGGCTTCTATAAAGCCTTTGAAAAATATTTTGAAGACTATTTTTCCGGCATAAGCTTTAAGGATTTCCGCTTCGAAAAGACCTTGTTTCCGAAGGAAAAGCTGGAAAAAATGTTCAAAAAGAATTTCTCTTCGCTTCCGCCCTATGAGAGATTCCATAATATTGCCTATTTTATCATGGACGACTACCTTGTGCTTTCCGGAAGGAATTTTACGGAGGGAAGGCAGGAAAAGATACAGGGGCAGATCAGGGATCTTCTTATCCGGCAGTTTGCCGAGATCGATATTCTGGAATTTTACCGCGGCTTTCTTCGTGCCTGCGGCGACAGGTTCGGAAATGCGGAAATAGGATATAACGAAGAAGGAAAGCTTTGCTATGAAGACATGCAGATCCTTCTCTGGCTTCAGGTTAAGCTTTACGGCGTAAAAACCTATCATTCCGTAAAACATGTAACGGTCGATGAAATGCAGGATTACTCGGTGTTCCAGTTCGCCGTGATGAAGGAGCTTTTTAAAGGAAAGATCAGCTTTTACGGCGACCGCTTCCAGCTGCTCTACGGTGCCGAGCCTGTGACGGACGTGATAGAGATGCTGTGGCCGTCCTGTGTGATAAAAGAGCTTAAGAAGAGCTACCGTTCGACTGCCGAGATAACCGAGTACTGCAACAGGCTTCTTGACAGCGGGGTAAAGGCCGAGACGGTCGCAAGACACGGCCCGGCTCCGGCTGAAATTGAAACAAACGAAGAAGGCCTGATCAAAGAAATTGAAAAAAGGCTTGATGAGATAAAGGATAAAGGATACAAAAGCATAAGCATACTGTGCGAAAATGAGGGCGAGGCCTACAGGGTGTTTAAGGGCATTAAGGATGACGGCAGGGAAGCAGTGTTTATTTCGGAGCAGAACGCTTCATATCACGGCGGCCTCTGTGTCATGTCAGCCTTCCTTGCAAAGGGAATGGAATTTGACGCAGCCTTTGTTGTGTGCCCGAACAGTCTGATGTATATCGCCTGCACAAGAGCCTTGCATGAACTGTATATATTTTTTCAAAAAGAGGAGTAAACAATGGCCGATATTTCTAAAACCGTGAAGGAAATAATCGCGAGATATGACAGCGGAAATGTTCCGGCAAACATCGACAAGCCGCGTCAGCCGAGCAAGACTGCGATAATAGAAATCCTGAATTCACTGCAAAAGCTTGTATTCCCGGGCTACTTCGAACCCAAAAAGCTCAGCAGGGAATATATTGAGTACTATGTTGGCGACCTTGTCGAAAACGTAAAATACAATCTTGAAAAGCAGATGATCTATGCCATCCGCTGCTGCAGGGAGGGAAGCAGGCTTGATGAGGAGGTAAAGGCAAAGGTGGCTGCGGAAAAAACCGCCGCCTTTCTTGAAACCATTCCGAAGATACAGGAGCTTCTTGATACCGACGTTCAGGCTACCTTTGACGGAGACCCTGCGGCCGCAAGCTACGATGAGATAATATATTCCTATCCCGGAATCTATGCAATAATGGTTGCACGTATCGCCCATGAGCTCTATGTGCTCGATGTGCCGCTGATTCCGAGGATCATGACCGAGCATGCCCATTCCCTTACAGGAATCGACATCAACCCCGGCGCGCAGATCGGAAAATACTTCTGCATCGATCACGGAACGGGCATCGTTATCGGCGAGACCACCGTTATCGGGGATCATGTAAAAATGTACCAGGGGGTTACGCTGGGAGGAATCTCGACGGCCGCCGGACAGCAGCTTAAGGGAAAGAAACGTCATCCTACCATAATGGATAACGTAACGATATATTCCGGAGCCTCAATACTTGGCGGCGACACCGTCATCGGAGAGGGAACGGTCATCGGAGGCAATGTGTTTGTCACAAGCTCCGTAGATGAAAACCAGAGGGTGACCATTAAGAATCAGGAGCTCCGTTTCACCGCAAGGAGGAAGTCATCCGGTGATGATAAGAGAAAAAATAACTAAATATTTTATCGACCGCGGCTTTTACCGTGTGAATCTCGGCAAGGAGTTCATGGAGCTTTTCTACATCGAAAGGGACTCCTCGGTATCGCTTGTCTGGGTGATGGAAGAGCTCGTAAGAAACGGAGTCGATGCCTCTCAGTTTAAAGACTATGCTTCGAAAATAAAAGGCAGCTTTTCTTCAAAAGGCTATGAAAGAATAAATCTGCTGGCACTTATCCTCTCCCATGATCCGCAGGGCGCACGCAAAATCTCATCCGGTGAAGCCTTCTGGGTGGTTGACGAGGACTACGGAAGGCTTGTTGTCTACGATGACATGCCGGAGGATTTCGAAGGGATCAAGCTTCCGCTTGAGGAAATGATGAGTGTTACCGGCTACGGTGTTAACCGGCAGAGCGTAAGCCCCGCACCGGCTCCCGTAAAGAAGAGAAGCTTAAATCCTTTAAGAAGATATGAGCGTAAACCCGCTGTCATGTATGCCCTCCTTATCATTAACATCCTGGTGTTCCTTCTGACGGATACCTTCAGCAATGTTCTCGGGACCGGAGCATGGGAAGGCTACGGGATGGATAACTGGTGGCTGGTTTTTCATGAGCATGAATATTACAGGCTGATAACCGCGACCTTCCTTCATGCCGACATATCGCATCTGCTCGGCAATATGATAGGTCTTTATGCGCTGGGCGATGTGCTTGAGCATGAGCTGGGGCATCTTAAGTTTGCAGTGATGTATCTTCTCGGCGGGCTACTCGCAAGCCTTGGCTCCTGCTGGTACTATATGATGCAGGAAAAGCTTGACGTAAACGATCTCTGGCGTGCCCTTGAGCCAACTGGCATCAAGGCGAAGGAAATCGCAAATTCCGCAACCTACTCACTCGGCGCAAGCGGTGCGATATATGCTTTGGTGGGTATACTTGCGGCCTATCTTGTAATAAACCGCAAGAGAGCCGGAGCGGTGGATTCGTCAAGGATAACCCTCTTCCTCTTTTACATGTTCTACACCTTTGTGCAGGGCTTCAGAGGGGATGAAAATATTGACAATGCGGCGCATCTCGCCGGTTTTCTGGCCGGAATAGCGCTTTACATCATCATAGGCTATCTGCCGTGGTATATAAAAGAAAAAAGGAAATGAAAAAATGTTTCGTATGTGGCTGAAACAGGTCAGGTCAGGCAAAATAATAAAGGAAGAAACATATTCCCATCCCGCCGAGACCAATCGTACCGCCAAAATTTTCAAGGGAATAGAGGAAACCTGCGGCAAATGGGACCTCGCCCAGCCGGTCTGGCTTCCGGCAAATGTCGAGGAGTTTAAGAGGCACTCAAGATGCCGATTCACGCAGGACAATTTTATTGAAAGCGTGGCTTTTGACTACATGGAAATACAGGTGATAGAGGAATAAGATGGCATATACCGCATTATACAGAAAATTCAGACCCTTAAGCTTTGACGATGTCAAGGGGCAGGACGCCATTGTGCGCACCCTTTCAAATCAGATCAAGGCCGACCGTATCGGGCATGCCTATCTTTTCTGCGGCACCAGGGGAACCGGCAAGACTTCGGTTGCAAAGATACTTGCTAGAGCGATAAACTGCGAGAACCCGAAGGACGGAAGTCCGTGCAATGAATGCAGCGTATGCCGTTCGATACTTGACGGCAGTTCGATGAATGTTGCCGAAATCGACGCGGCAAGCAACAACAGCGTTGATAACGTTAGACAGATAGTGGAAGAGGTGAAATACTCGCCGACCGAAGGCAGATATAAGGTTTATATCATTGACGAGGTGCACATGCTTTCCACGGGAGCCTTCAATGCGCTTCTTAAAACGCTTGAGGAGCCACCGTCCTACGTTGTGTTCATACTTGCGACCACCGAGGTCAACAAGATCCCGATAACGATACTTTCAAGATGTCAGCGCTATGATTTCAGAAGGATAAGCCTTGAAACCATACAGGCGAGGCTTTCGGAGCTTTGCGAAAAAGAGGGCATTGAGGCCGATGACGCCGCCCTTAAATATCTTGCAAGGCTGGGCGAAGGCTCGATGAGAGACGCGCTTTCGCTGCTTGAACGCTGCGCGGCCTTTTACTATAAGGAAAAACTGGATTACGACAAGATAATCGAGCTTCTCGGAACCGCCGATGTCACAAGCTTTTCAAAGCTTTTGCGTTACATAAGCGCGGGAGAAGTGGGCGGCTGCATGGAGATAGTCGACGAGCTTGTGAGCTACGGACGCGACCTTTCAAGGTACATAGTTGATTTCACATGGTACATGCGCAACCTCCTGCTTGCGAAGACCGGCAGAAACATATCCGAGCTTCTTGAAATGAGCTCGGAGCAGATGGCGATCTTAAAGCATGAAAGCGAGGTCTTTGAAAGCGAGGAGCTTCTTCACTATATATCGGTTCTGTCGGAGCTTACCAACAGGCTGAGATTTGCGGTGCAGAAGAGGGTGATCATCGAGACCGAGCTTATCAGACTGTGCATTCCGAGGATAGATGAGAGCGAGCCGGTCTGGGCCGACAGGATCAGAAGACTTGAAAATGAGCTTGACAGACTCAAAAAAGGCGGCTATACTCCTGAAGAGGAAAGCCCGGACGCAAATGCCGAAGAGGAAGCAGCGGAGGAGATCGATTTAAGCAAGCTTCCCGAAGCGGTTCTTTCGGACATTGAATCGATCGCAGATAACTGGAGAACGCTTTGCAACAAAATGACCCAGCCGCTTTCAAACACCCTGCTTACGACAAAGCCCGGAATAGACAGCGACGGAAGATTAAAGATTTCCTTTAACAATAAGGTCGACTACGGCGTGGCTGTCGATCACAGGGATGAAATAAAAACCACTATCGAAAAAACGATAGGAAAAAGCTTTGACTTTGATATAGTCGAGCCCGGAAGGAAGGAAAAGACAAAGAGTATCTTTGAAGTGGCCGACGTTATCAGAAAAAGGATCAATTTCGATAATGTTGAAGTGATAAATCAATAATAATTAATTTTGGAGGCAGAAATGGCAAAAAGAGGAAATTTCGGCGCTATGCCGGGAAACATGAACAATCTTATGAAGCAGGCACAGAGGATGCAGCGTCAGATGGAGGAAAAGCAGGCTGAGCTTGCCGAGAAGGAGTGGGAGGCACAGGCCGGCGGCGGTGTCGTAAAGGTTAAGGTTAATTCGGAATACCAGCTTACCGGCGTTACGATAGCACCCGAGGCTGTTGATCCGGACGATGTTGAAATGCTTCAGGATCTTGTAATGGCAGCGGTTAACGAGGCTTTAAAGACCATGGAAGAGGAAAAATCCGAGGTTATGAACTCGCTTGCGGGCGGTCTCGGCGGCTTTGGCGGTGGTTTCCCCTTCTAAGCTTTCAATTCGCGAGGTGGCAACTTGAACTATAACAGCAACTATATCGGGAAGCTGACCGAAGAACTCGGACGCCTTCCCGGGATAGGTTCAAAATCAGCGGCCAGGCTGGCTTACCACATAATAAACATGCCTGTAGATCAGGTCAAAAACCTGACCGATACGATAACCGCGGCCAGGGAAAGGGTATGCCTTTGCAGTGAATGCTACAACCTTACCGACAGGGAAATATGCCCCGTCTGCGCCGATGAACAAAGAGACCATAAGCAGATCATGGTCGTGGAAAATCCCAGGGATCTTGCGGCCTATGAAAAGACCGGCAAGTATAAGGGTATTTATCATGTGCTTCACGGCGCAATTTCGCCCATGCTCGGAATCGGTCCTGCGGATATTAAATTAAAAGAGCTTATCAAGCGTCTCGAAAAGGATGTGGACGAGCTCATAATCGCCACGAATTCAAGTCTCGAGGGCGAGGCGACGGCAATGTATATTTCAAAGCTGGTAAAGCCCACGGGAATTAAGGTCAGCCGTATCGCTACGGGAGTCCCGGTCGGCGGAGACCTTGAATATATAGACGAAGTTACGCTGTCGCGCGCGCTTGACGGCAGGGTAACGCTTTAGAGAGGATCCTATGAGAAAGTATATAGGAAAAATCATTACGGCAGCGGTGATCCTGGTTATCCTTGCCGCCGTTGCTTTCTATGCCTACCGGACCATAAAGGAACGCAACCGTACCTATGACAGCTACGAGATTGTCTCCGAGGCCGAGATAAAAAGCGGCGCCGGGGTAAAGGTCATTGTCGGTGACAATTCGATAATCCGCTACACCCGCGACGGTATTTCGGCCTATAATGCATCGGGCAGGGAAATCTGGAACGTATCCTACGAAATGAGCGATCCGATAGTTGACATCTGCGGTGATTACGCAGCGGTGGCAGACAAGGGAACAGTGAATTTTTACATCCTTGACAGCAAAGGGAATGTACATAAATATGAGGCCGACCGCAAGATAGAGAATCTGTCGGTGGGAGGAAAGGGAGTTACGGCCATATGGATGGATGACGGCCTTAAGGACTATATCAGTGTTTATGACATAGACGGGAAAAAAGCTGTTGATATGATGACAACCACGGCGGAGAACGGAATTCCGGTCGCGCTTGACATGTCTCCCGACGGGACGAAGCTTGTTACAAGCTATGTGGTTTATCAGGATAATGTGATAAAGAACCAGATCACCTTCTACAATTTCGGAGACAAGGGAGCCAATTTCGTTGACCGTCTTGTGGGACTTAAGACCTATACCGACCGTCTGGTTTCGGTCCTTCGTTTTGCAGGCAATGAGTCGGTGGCGGCATTTTCCGACAAAGGCGTCGACCTTTTCAGCATGGATGTGACTGAAGAGGATGCCGGAACGATAGCTCCGGAAGGCACGATAGAACAGATGTCGGTGGATAAAAGCCATGTGGGACTGGTCCTTAAAGATGCACAGGGCAAATATTCCTGCCATGTATACAATTTAAAAGGAAAAGAAGTAGACAAAAAAGAGCTTGACGGAAGATACAGGCATTTTCTGCTGAGAGGAGAAGACATTGTCTTCAGCGGCGGCACCGATCTCTACATCACCCGTATCGGACGAAAGGATAAGATAAAGACGGAGCTTCCGATGGAAATAAACGGTGTTTTTCCCGCAGACGGAAAGTTGGGCTACACAATAGTCGGAGAAAACAAGCTGACGAAGATCGAACTCAGGGCTTCAAAGAAATAATGTTCTTTTTTGGTGTATTTTTGGTGCGCATTATATGGCATAATACGTAATGAGAATATAGAAACCCAGATAACGAAAAAATGTCTTGACAAAAAGACGATTATGTTATACTCTATATGAGGTTAGTCAAAGCTAACACACTCGGCTGACCTCATATTTTTGTCTATAAGTTAGCCATAGCTAACTATAGAAAGCTTTGATATTTAATGAGGATAAGCATATGTCGGAAGAGAAAATTGTAAGACACTGCGCCCCGACGCTGGCAGGACTTAAAACAGGGAATATGTTCAGCACAGAATACACCGCTCTTGGTAAAATAAACCAGAAAAAATTACGCTGTGATCTGTCGGACAGGAGGGTATGCAGCTTTCTTGATGCCCGTGGGTACAGAACGGACAAGCCCGGGCAATGTATAGTCCGGCTGATCAAAAAGCTCAGGGCCGGAGGGGAATTTCCTCACGAAATAGGTTTTTTTCTCGGGTACCCGCCTGAAGATGTGATCGGATTCATAAAGGACCGCGGTGCATGCAAGGCCTGCGGCTGCTGGAAGGTGTACGGAGACGAGAAATCTGCGAAGGAGACCTTCAGAAGATTTAAAGCCTGCACGGAAAATCTCTGCAAAATGTACAGAAACGGTATCAGCATGGAAGAACTTGCTGTTGCTATATAAAAAAAGAAAGGAAGCATTTAATGCTTAAGGTGACCGGAAATGAGTAAAGTTGCGGTAGTTTACTGGAGCGGAACGGGAAATACGGAGGCTATGGCGGAAGCCGTGGCGGAAGGGGCAAGGGCTGCAGGCGCGGATGTGAGCGTTTTTGGGAGCGGCAGCTATGACAGCCTGGATGTTACAGGATTTGACGGACTGGCTTTCGGCTGTCCGACGATGGGCGCGGAGGCACTTATTGTTAATGATGCGCCGGACGAAGAAGCACTTGAATCCTGCAAAGCACTCGGTGCTGCAATAGTATAGAAAAAATAAAGTGATACAAGGAAAAAACTATGAAATTGGGAGATATGAAGCCTGACAGCTTCGGAAAAATAAAGGGTATCAGCGGAGACGAGCATTTCATGAGAAGGATCACATCGGTCGGACTTACGGCCGGAACGCCTTTTCAGCTCGTTAGAAATGATAAAAAGATGCCGGTCCTTATTTACTGCAGGGAAACCCTTCTTGCAGTGAACAGAGAGGACGCAGGGAGGATAGAAATAGAAAATGAGTAAGGTAATAGCACTTTTAGGACAGCCCAACTCAGGAAAATCCACGGTTTTTAACGCACTGACCGGTTCGCACCAGCATGTTGGAAACTGGCCCGGAAAAACAGTTGAAAAAAGCGAAGGCAGTTACACATGGAAGGGTGAAAGGTTTAACATAACCGACCTTCCCGGAAGCTACAGCCTTTTTGGAAATTCAGATGAAGAGAAAATCACGGTTGACTATATAAGAGGAAACAATGCCGATCTGGTGCTTGTGCTCGTCGATGCGTCTCAGCTTGAAAGAAGCATGTTCATGCTCGCGGAATTTGCGGCGCTGAAGGCTCCGGCAGTGCTCTTGCTTAACATGATGGATGTTGCCGGCGCACAGGGCAAAAAAATTGACGCAAAGCTGCTTGAAGAAAGACTTGGAATACCCGTGCTTTCCTTTACGGCGGCAGACGGTAAAAGCTATGACAGGCTGCGTGAGGTCCTGTCCGAAAATCTGAAAAATCCGAAATATCTGAGCTCGGCGCCCGATCTTGCCTTGGCAGAGGACGGGAAAAACGTTTCCGGAGCGAAAAATGTCCTGAATCAGAGCAGCGTAAAGTTTTCGTGGATAGATGCACAGCTTAAAAATGTCATAAGCTCCGGTGAGCGCGGCTACAAGAGCTCAAAAATGGACAGGCTTTTTCTCTCGCGCGGAAAAGGAAAGCTGCTTACGATAGGCGTTATACTTTTGGCCTTTTTGGCGGCGATGATAGTGATGATCCCTTTCATGGGTATCGGAAGCGCGATTCCCTCATATCTCGGCAAGCCGATAAGGAGCGGACTTAAAAGCCTTAATGTTCATCCCTGGCTTGTTTCGATTTTCGGCCTTCTGGTGCCGAATGTACTGTATTTCTGCATTTCGATGGCGGCATTTGTGCTTGGAGTAAACATCGTTTTCGGATATCTTGAAGAAATCGGGTTTATGGCCAGGGCGGCATACCAGTTCGACGGACTTCTGTTGAAGCTCGGCCTGCAGGGCAAGGCGGTCTGCCCCATGCTCATGGGCTGCGGCTGCACCATCGGCGGAACCTGCGGAACAAGGGTTATGGATAACTGGGGACAGCGTCTTCTTGCCATGGCGGTGGTATGGGCGGTGCCCTGTGCTTCGATATGGTCTATCATTCCCGTGATCTCGGGCATGTTTTTCCCGGTTTGGGGAACAATGCTTGTATGCCTTTGCATAATTGCCTATGTGGTTCTTATGATGATCGTGGTTTCAAAAGTATTTTCCGGCAGGCTTGCGCCAAAGGAAAAAAGAACCGGAATGATAATGGAGCTTCCTCCCTATCATAAGCCTCACTGGAAACATATCATAAAAGAAGCACTGTTGAAGGCACTGGATATATTCAAGAGGGCGCTTTCGACCGTCACCCTGGTTTCGCTTCTTTTCTGGGCGTTTTCATTCAGCAAAAGCGGGGATATCGCGGACAGCCTAATATATAAAGTGGGAACCTTTATCGAGCCTGTGACAAAATTCTTCGGAATGGGATGGAGAACCTTCATGGCCTTCTTAAGCTCCGCATTTGCAAAAGAAGCGGTGCTCGGAACTCTCAATGCGATCTTCATGGGAGGCGACTCGCTGGTGAACGCAACCTTCAATTCCAAAACCGTTGCCACCGATGCATCGGCGCTTGGACAGAGCATGAGTGATGTCGTTTCGCAGGCGGAAGCTCTTGCATTCATGTTTGCGGTAACCTTCAACATCCCTTGCGTTATGGCGCTTTCCACAACCTACAGAGAGTCGCATTCGATTAAATTCACATTGAAGCTTGCGGCTTTCTACTTCGGCCTGGCCCTGCTTTTATCATGCATAGTATACCATGTTGCGGCCCTGATTTTATAGGCTGAAAAAAGAAGAAAAAAATTACTGAAAAAAATTTTAAAAAAGTTGTTGACTTTAGCGGCGTAATGTTGTATACTAACATTCGCCGCTTGAGAAAAGCGGTTTTAAAAACTCCTTGAAGCTTGAAAACAAAATAGTGAA
>DFFN01000106.1 GCA_002369525.1 Lachnoclostridium sp. UBA3775
GCCAGGGTAATTTCGAGCTGAACGTGTTCATGCCCGTAATGGCTTACAATTTCCTTCAGTCCGCAAGACTGCTTTCCGAATCCATTCTTTCATTTAACAATAATTGCGCAGTCGGCATTACCGCAAACAAGGACAAGATGCATGACAATCTCCATAACTCGCTTATGCTTGTTACCGCTCTCAATCCCTACATCGGTTACGAAAATGCCGCAAAGACCGCAAAGAAGGCATATAAAGAAAATATTTCTCTTAAGGAGGCCTGCGTTGCACTCGGCTTCCTGACTGCGGAAAGATTTGACGAAGTATTCCATCCCGAACAAATGGTTTAACGTAAATAGAAAAGCGCATATGCGATATGCGCAGATAGGAGATATATATATGGTTTTCAGTTATTATCCGGGTTGTACTTTGACTACCAAGGCCAAGGAACTGGATAAGGGTGCAAGAGCGGCTGCCGAAAAGCTCGGTGTCACGATGGAAGAAATTCCCGAGTGGCAGTGTTGCGGCGGTGTTTACCCGATGGGTAAAAACGAGATCGCAACAAAGCTTTCTTCAGTGCGTGCACTCGTAGCTGCAAGGGATAAGGGTCAGGACCTTCTGACACTTTGTTCCGCCTGCCACCATGTCATCAAAAGAGTAAACAAGGACATGGCGGAAGACGAGTACATCCGCAATGCAGCCAACAGCTATATGCAGCTTGAAAAGCCCTATACGGGAGATGTCAAGGTAATCCACTATCTTGAAATGCTCCGTGACGTGATAGGTTTCGACAAGCTTAAAGAAGCTGTTGTAAATCCCCTTACCGGCCGTAAGATAGGTGCATACTATGGATGCCTGCTGCTTCGTCCCAGCAAGGCACTTCAGTTTGACGATCCTGAGAATCCCAAGATCATCGAGGATTTCATCAGGGCTATCGGCGCAGAGCCGGTAATCTATCCCCTCAGAAATGAATGCTGCGGAGGTTATATCACTCTTGAAAGCAAGGACCTTGCTAAAGAAAGAGCATCAAAAATCACAAAGAATGCAGAAGACAACGGTGCAGATTGCCTGATCACAGCCTGCCCGCTTTGCATGTATAACCTTACCAAGAATAATGAGGCAAATGATCTCCCTGTTTACTATTTCACCGAGCTTCTCTGCGAAGCACTCGGAATAAAGAAGGAGGATATGTGATGGCTTACAAGAATTATGAAGTAGCAGATGAGCTCGAAATGCTCAGCGGCGTAAATGCCCGCAAGTGCATGCGCTGCGGTAAATGCTCCGGAACATGTCCCGCCTATGATGAGATGGAATATCATCCTCACCAGTTCGTAAACATGGTAGAGACCGGCAGAATCGAGAAGCTTCTTGATTCCGAGTCCATTTTCCGCTGCCTTTCATGCTTCGCATGCGTTGAAAGATGTCCCCGTGGCGTAGAGCCCGCAAACATCATCGAAGCAGTAAGGCTGATAAAGATCAGAAAACAGAACGCAAACCATCTTCATGCAGAACAGATACCCGAAATGCTGGACGAGGATCTTCCACAGCAGGCTATTGTTTCGGCATTCAGAAAGTACAAAAAATAAAGAAAGGAGAATATTATGCAGAGAATAGGTGTATTTGTATGCTGGTGTGGATCCAACATCGCAGCTACCGTTGATGTAGAAAAAGTAGCTGAAGTTCTTGCAAAAGAGCCCGGTGTTGTATATTCCGCCAACTATCAATATATGTGTTCCGAGTCCGGTCAGAACATGATCAAGGACGCAATCAAAGAGCAAAAGCTCACCGGTGTTGTAATCTGCTCGTGTTCTCCACGTATGCATGAAGCAACATTCAGAAAGACTGCACAGGCTGCAGGCTTAAACCCTTATCTCGTTGAGATAGCAAACATCCGTGAGCAGTGTTCATGGATCCATAAGAATAAAGAAGAAGGTACCGAAAAGGCTATCATCCTCGGACGTGCCGCTATTGCAAAGGTTCTTCTCAATACTCCTCTTATTGCAGGCGAAATCCCTGTTACCAAGCGTGCCCTCGTTATCGGTGGTGGTATCGCAGGTATACAGACAGCGCTTGACATTGCAGAGGCCGGTTTTGAAGTTGACCTTGTTGAGAAGGAGCCTACGATCGGCGGTAAGATGACCAGGATCGACAAGACCTTCCCGACACTTGACTGCTCATCCTGTATCCTTACTCCCAAGATGGTTGAGATCGCGCAGGCTGAAAAGGTTAAGATCTATTCATATTCTGAAGTAGAGGCAGTAAAGGGCTATATCGGCAATTTCTCCGCTACTATCAGAAGAAAAGCAAGATATGTAAAAGAAGACATCTGTACAGGCTGCGGTCTTTGTACCGAAAAATGTCCTCAGAAAAAGGTTCCCAACGAGTTTAACCTCGGACTTGACAACAGACGCGCGATCTACATTCCTTTCGCACAGGCTGTTCCGAAGGTTGCCACCATCGATGCAAATTACTGTACAATGCTTAAGACCGGCAAGTGCGGTATCTGCTCAAAGGTCTGCGGCGTGGGCGCTATCGACTACACCCAGAAGGATGAGATCATCGAGCAGGAGTACGGCGCAATCGTTGTTGCAACCGGTTATGAGATCATCAATCTCGACAAATTCGACGAATTTGCATACAACCAGTCACCCGACGTTGTAACCTCGCTTGAGTTTGAACGTCTGATGAACGCGGCAGGTCCCACAGGCGGAACACTCCTTCGTCCTTCCGACGGAGAGCATCCGAAGACCATTGTATTCGTACAGTGCGTAGGCTCCAGATCCACAGAACCCTGCGGAAAGCCTTACTGCTCAAAGATCTGCTGTATGT
>DFFN01000151.1 GCA_002369525.1 Lachnoclostridium sp. UBA3775
CTTGTTGACCGCAACGGTAATGTCATTAAAAGATTTGAACCCACTGTCAAAATGGAAGAAGTAAGAAAGGCTGTCGAGGATATGCTCGGCTAAAAATGGGGCTGACCTTGGTCAGCCCCTTAAATTTTACTGATTTTTACCGGTTTACCATAAAAAGCTCATCTTACCCACTTCATATCTTAAGATCTGGAGTGCGTCTGCGGAATTGATCTTTTTATCGTTGCTTACATCGGCAATTTCAAGCTGCATTGCATTAAAATCGTTCTTTCCGACTTCATTTCTGAGTACCTGAAGAGCATCTGCGGAATTAACCGTTCCGTCAAGCGAAACATCACCGATGCGTACTACGGCAAGGATGATATCGCTCTTTACGTTCACGCTGAAGCTGTAGGTATCATCTTTGGCGGTCTCCGCCGCTTTTATCCTTGTAAATGTAGCTCCGTCATCTTCGGATACAAGTACCATGCAGGATTTTTCACATTTAACGGTGAAGCTAAGCTCCCCGCTTACACTCTGGCCGTCGGTAACTCCCGTGATCACTGCCTTTGAAACACTGACTGTCTTTGCGTTCACATCGGCAAAGCTTACCTTGCAGCTTCCGCTTTCCGCCCAGATCGCAGTACATACAATGTCGCGGTCGACATAGACCTTATCACCGGGCTTTGTAGCAGTATATGTCATTCCTGTCGTATTTTTTCCGTAAGGAACAACATTGCCGTTTGCATCAAGATATCCTTCCTGGACTTTCCAGCCGAGGAAGATTTTTCCGTATGCCTGGCCGTTCTCTTTCAGTTCGAGTCCGGGCAGTGTATAGTATTCTTCATTATATGAAAACGATTCGATCTGTCCGGGAATATCGTTTCCGAGATTAAGATTCACGGTGATCCTGTGGCCTTCATCGTCCATATAGTATTTTGCGACCCATGCGCCGCACTCCGTACATACATAATATGCCAGGCCTGGTTCATCTTTTGTCGGGTCCTTTAATATCTCTTCGAGCTCAAAGCTGTGTGGCGCACTTTCCTCATAGCTGTCATAAACGCAGTCTTTGCAGTATCTGAAATGCTCTGTATCATGTGCCGGGCTGGTCGGATTCAGTTCGATCCAATCCGAAAAATCATGCACGTGGGCAGCTTTCCTTGCTTCCTCCTTCGCCGCCTCGGCAGCTGCTGCTTCAGCTTCCTGTCTTTCGACAAGAACCGAATTGGGAAGCACTGTATAATACATGCTCACAATATATATCCTTCCGGACGGATACTCCGGATCGCCCTTTACGGTCACGGCGAAGAGTGCCTGCTTCTGATCCGAAACCGCACTTCTTGTGACCTTGCCCTTAAGATTGTAAACAGGCTCGTCCTGACCGTAGTCATTGCTTACTTTCTTTCCGGTATCAGTGATCTCAAGGCTTGCGGGCCAGGGGGTAACAGTTGAACCTGCATTATATTTTTCCACCTTTGAAATATAATGCTTTTCTCCGAGTGATTTTGCATAGTCGCTCATCTTAAGGCTAAAGCTTAAAGGAAGGTCAACGGTGTCGCCGTTTATAAATTCAAAGGTATCGGTTCCGAGTATCACTGTATCCTTGATCCTGGTAAGCGGTTCCTGGTCGGTTCCGTTAAATTTAACCTCCAGGTGAACTATGTCCGCATTCTGCTTGTAAAGCTTAACCTTGCCGTAATGATAGGCATCAAAGCTGTACGGCAGATAATAGGAATAACCGGTCGTGCTGTTATATACTTCTTCTCCCTTAAACACAAAGTATCCCGGATTCGTTGTTGAAATGTCAAGCTTAAGTGTGGGGCTTGCGGTTTGAAGACGTCCTGCGGAATCAAGATCTCCGTCCGCGAAGCTTACCTTTGACACATATATTCTGTTGTCACGCCCGCTTCCGTCAGAACCTGATGCGAAATATATATTACCCGGTAAGGGTGCCTCAGCTCCTACATAAAGCCTGTCTTCAAGTCCTTTAATGACAAGTCCTGTAATGGTGGACGAAGGAATCCTTGATCCAACGTAATTTACGGTTATCATCGGGCTTGTTTCAATTACCTTACCGTCCGATTTTCTGATAATATCACAGGTGAACAAAAGATAGTTTGCTCCGACCAGATTATCCTGATTGGCGGCTATTGATAGCCTTCCGGCAACTGGTTTTAACACATCGGATCCGCTAATCGGAAAGCCCAGCATATTCCACCGAAACTCCATATCCTTCCCGAGCGTACCTTCGATCGGCTGGAATATTTCTCCTCCAAGCGATTTATAGATCGTCACTGTACTGTCCTCGGTGTTGATGAAATGTCCCGTATAGCTTACATTCCAGTCACTCGAAGCACTGCCGAGAGCATTTGAGAAAACACAGGAATAGCTTGTCATTGCATTGACACTTGATATGGTAAGTTCCGATTTAAGCCACGGTTTATTGTAGATCTTGGTATCGTTACTGCCTTCTACGGTATAGTATGACTTGTCAACCTCCTTGGTCTCTCCGGTTGTTCTGTTACGCTCAAACCACTTGACCGTAGCCGCATTATAAGCCGATGCGCTAAGTGTGATACCGTCTCCCTTCTTTTCGAGGATTATATCGTCCTTGGGAGTTTTTTCATAAATAGTAACCGGCGAAAGATTTGTCGTAATAAACTGCCTGCCGGCGAATGT
>DFFN01000017.1:0-11733 GCA_002369525.1 Lachnoclostridium sp. UBA3775
TCATGACTGCACAGAGCGCAGGCTCGATCCCGCCATAATCCTGTTTTAAAATGTAACCCTTGGCGCCGATCTTAAAGGCTTTTACAATATATTCGTCGTCGGAAAATGTTGTAAGATAAAGTATTCTGGCATTTTGATCCTTCTCAAGTATCTTTTCTCCCGCCTCGAGACCTGACATGCCCTGCATTCTGATGTCCATCAAAAGAACGTCGGGATGATGTTCTTCGTAAAGTGAAATCCCTTCCTCGCCGCTGCCGCCGATCGCCGCGATCTCGATCTTTCCTGTGTTTTCGAGTATTGTCTTAAGTGACAGCGCAACAAGCCTGTCGTCATCGATCACAACTATTTTCATGGTATTGCCTTTCTTTTTGGTACTCCCGTCACTTCATAATGCTTGCGAAAACCTTAAATCCGTCCCTTCCGGAGCTGATGTTTATGTTACCGTTTAAAGCTGATACACGGTCCCGCATGTTTGTAAGCCCTATCCCGCCGTCTGAATTTACCGGACTGTCTTTGCAGACTCCGTTATCCTGCACCAGAAGAGTATACATTCCCGGGTGCTCCCTGGCGGTTATCAGCGCCCTGTCGCCGTTACTGTGCTTGATGATGTTGTTTACGGCCTCTTTTACAAGGGCGATGAAACAATACTTTATGTTTCTGTTTATATTTTCCGAAATATCATATTCAAAGGTCACTGTGAATTTCTCGGAAAGCGGCGAGATCGCTTCGCGAAGAGAACGTTCGAGATCCACGGATTCGTCGTGTAAGTCATGCACGCTTTTTCTGACCTGGTTCATGGCGTCGTCCAGGGTGTTTTTTATGCTTTCGAGCGGTTCCTTAAGATTCTCGTCCTTGTTTATTATCTGCAGCGCACCCGTCTGAAGTATTGTTCGGGTCAGCATATGTCCGACGTTGTCGTGTATCTCCCTTGCAATGCGGTTCCGCTCTTTAAGCGTTGCGAGGTGGACCTCTGCATCCTGAGCCTCAAGTATTCTCTGATTCCTGCTTTTCAGCTCATTGTTATATTCCACCGCATTGTCTCTTGTCACTATCAGCTCGCGGGAAAGGTTTTCCATCCGCCCGTCAAGATATTCGATGATAAATGAAACGGCCGTAAATACCGCTACGGTTAAGAGTATCGGCAGCGAAAGCCCGTTAAAATAGCGGAACAGAAAAGCCGGAAGAACCGATATGAAGATAGGGCTGAGCCGGTGTCTGAAAACATCATAAAGTATCACGGGGAGAAAGAAAAGAAAACTGTCGGATACGAAGCAGCCGCAGATGAAGGCCCCGGCGATCAGGTAAAGAATGATGCGGTTTTTGCCAATCTGCATCAGGGAACCGGCGGCAATCGCACAAAGCAGTGCAATCACGCTCCATGTAACGTCATACGATGTGAATATGAGCGTTGCGCACATAAGCGTAATGATCAGTTTTTCAAACAGTTCGTTCAAAATAAACTCCTCCGCAAAACAGATAATAGCACAGTTCTTCGGCTTTTGTAAAGAAGGAGATTTTATTTCCGGTCGGGAGTATCAAAAATTTTTTTAATGGTGCACTTTTGGTGCACCTTAGGGTTTATAATGCAACATGTTAAGTAAATCGTGAATGGTTTCCCAAAACAACTTTCATCGATGTTATATCGAAAATAAAGACATAGAGTTTTAATGGTAAAAGGAGGAAAAAAATATGCCAAGAAAAACTGAGGAAGAAATCAAGAAGTTGCCTTTAAAAGATCAATACTATGCAAAGGATCCGATGAATGAGTTTAAACCTGAGAATATTTTTTCAAAGGATTCAATCAAACATATCAATGAATGCATCCTGGGCAAGGAAGATAGTGAGAATACATTCATTGAATCCCAGAGTGGATTTGATACACGTTCCTTACTCTTTATGTGGATCATGGCCAAAAAGGATAAGACACCGGACGATATTCTTAAAATGGACGCCGAGGAAGTAAAGTCTTTTGTTCCTGATTTTGAAAAGGATGTCACAGAAAACATTCCACTTTTCTCCGGGGAAGGAGCTGAGCTTAGTGAGGAACAAAAACTCAAAAGTGCTGAAGCATGGGGAGAAATCATCGGAAAAGCTTCCAAAATGATATCCGAAAAAGTCTCGATACCAAGTCATAAGGATATTAAGGATGATAAAATCAAGAAAAATACACCATTGGAATTCAAAGCTTTTTTCTATAATAGTAATCTGGCCATATGTGATGAGCTGGGATACACAGCGAAAATGCTGAGAAATGGTATTCAGTTTAGACTTGCTCCAAATAAAGATGATAAAGGCAAAAGCATAAAAGATGAGAAATTAAGTACTGCACTTAATAAAGGCTTTGACAGTCAGTTCCCGGAGCGTAAAGGACATATCACCGGTGTTACAGAATCTTTAAATAGTGCTGATATAGTAAGAAAACTTTTAAAATATAGCAATGCTCCGGATGAAAGCCGAGATGTCAAAGTAACATGTAAGCTTCTGCTGGAGCTGCAGATTTTCCCCGGGATTGAAGGAAAACAGCTTTGTAATGGTTCCCAGGCGCAATGGAAAAAAATAACTAAAGAGGCTGAAAATGCATATAATACACTTGATAAAGACTTTAAGCTTGATCTGTTAGATCAGAAAGATTTGAATGCTGCCTTCGCATTTCCGTTTGATGAGCTCAAGAAAAAAAAGCCGGATGTAGCAGAGAGGCTCCTCAGTACTCTGACAACAAAATTTCCCAAAGTGGAAGGCTTCCAGAATGCGAAAAAGCAATTTGAAAAGGAAAGAATAGAAGAGCAGGCCAGACTTGAGGAGGAAAGACTTAAGAAGGAGCGTGAACTTAAAGCACAACAGGAGAAAATACGCCGGCAGGAATATGATACTAAACTCAACGGAGACTTCTTTGAAGCACTTGACAAAGTCGATTTAAACGTAGCTAAAACTGACTGGTGGGATATAGACAGGATCAATGTTCCGCTTATAGCCAGCAATGGGGTTCCTTATGTCAGATGCACCGAAGACATCAAAACAGACACCGACGAATATTGGGCAACAAAATATTGTGAGCAATATTTGGACAAAATCATGTATGCCCAGAAAAAACTTGGAACCATTGGCCAAATGAATTATGGCGGCACCGAGGTTCCGATGAGAACGGAATTTTATGAGCAGTTTTCGGTAGTTGATCCTGCAAGTAAAGACGGCAAAATGATCAGCGTTCCTAAACTGGCAGAAAGAACAATTCAAAAGAATATTGAAGCCGGAACGCTGCCGGGAGAAGCCGGAGATTATAGTAAATATAACAATAATACAAGGCATATCGTGAAGGAAACGATGCAGATGATCTTAATGAACGCAATCGCTCAGGGACAGGCAATGGTGTTCAGGCCCAAGCTTCGTGGTGACATGTCCAAAGTGCCCCAGGAACGTAAAGTCATCACAATCCAGTGCTATAAAGATGAGGCTAAGCGAGAGAGGGAAAGACAGAACTGGTGGAAAGTTGCCGAGGCAAAGGAACAGGAAAGAGTCGAAGCACAAAGGAAGAGATACCAGCGGGAAAAGGAAGCCTATGAAGATATGGTTGCCCGTAACCAGGCTCTTCAGCGTAATATAGATGACAGTAGGAGCAAGGAGAGAATGGCCGGTGGCGCGAAGATTCGTACACTGACTGCCATGATCAACATAAAACCGACAAGCGATGACTTCTTTGACAGAAAAATAGCAAGAGTTAACGACAGTCCGTATATGTCCATTAAGTTAAATGAGTACGGATATGCGGATAATTTCGGTGAAAGCGAAGCTCAGTTCGATACTATGTTTGGACTTCTTAACGCTGAGCAAAGTTCTCTTGCATCACAGAAAAAAGATTTTATTCATCCGGACTTTACTCAGGACTCACAGCGCTTCCTCGCGGGTATAAAGGTGCAGGATCCCAAAACCGGTAAAATGGAGACTGCATTCCAGGTTGCCTGCAACACTGTCATGGCTAATATTAATGCCGGAAAACTCGGAGATGTAACGCTGGAATCCATGATTAAAAAGGGCGCCATGAAGAATATCATGAAGGCCGTTGTTATGGATGCCATTCAGAAGCGTCAGGCTGTTGAGGTTCCGACATATTTCGAGGATAGTCACGGTTATGTTGAAGACTATGAAACCGTAAAGATCAAGCCGATGGATGAGAAGGAATTTAAGGCTTATCAGGAAAAAGAAAAGAACCGCATGGCTGAGCAGGCAAAAGAAACCGAGAAGATCTCTGATGAAGAATATATAAAGGACTTCAATAAGGAAGATAAGGAAGCCTACAAAGAAGCACAAAAATATACAAGTATTTACGATCAGATCTGGGAGGATTATAAGGAATACTCTTCCATGATGAAAGAAACTTTCAGACGAGAAAGAGAACAAAAAGCAAAAGAACTTGCAGCGCTCCGTGAAAAACGTGAAGCACAACGTGAAGCCATTAGAATTGAACGCGAGATGAAGGAGCTTGAAGAAGCACAGCAGAGATATATTGAACAGCAGTATGAGATTGGAAAAGAGGATAATAAAGTCAATGCTGATGTTCGAAATGTTGTCGGCAAAGAGCAGAAGAATATTAACAACATTATCAAACAGGATCTGAAGGACCTCAAAAATGCCGATCCTGTTAAGGAAGCTAAGAAGGATGCAAAGCTTCCTAAAGGAGTTAAAGATAACTACGGTCTTGACGAGAGAAGAGGCTCTGCTAAAGAATTCCTTGAGAAATGGAAAAAAGGCCTCGAAACAACGCGTATATTGGCCGGAGGATCTTCACACGAGCTGACGCATCTGAAGCGTATGGTTGACCGAACAATTGAACTGCTTGATAAAATCGAAGACGACAACAAAAAGGGTAATTTCAGCCTCGAAAACTGCCGCTTAAGAGATGAGATGATGAATAAGCTTGGAAGGGCAGCAGAGGAATACATTTCTGATAAACGTGGTGTAAAGCATCAGAACGATGAAAATTGGAGACCTTTCTGGGATATGGGTAAAAAGCGTTTTGAGTCAGCCCTTATACTCTCAGCTTATGTGAAGAATTATAACAAGAATTATGCACTTGATGGTAAGACAGAGTATTCTCAGAAGCTTAAGGAGATCAAAAATATCAATTTTAGGACTGTAGAGCGTAATTTTGAAACCATGACGTATGATCCGTTGGATCCAAAAGAGTGGCTGGAAATGATCAAGGATGTAGACAACATTCGAAGAGAACCCCAAAAAGGCATGAAGGAATCAAAGGCCAAAGCGATTAAGGAAAATCAGAAGCAGGACATCCGGAACATAGAAGATGCTGTTGTAGGCTTTATTGTTTCAAAATTTGCTCTTTCTGATCTGGAGAAGAATAAGGGCGAATTTTATAATGAAGAGCATGCACGACTTGTTTTTGACGATTATGCGAAAAGACTCAAAGAAAGCAAACTTTTCGGCCAGTTTATGGAAACCATTAAGGGCAAGGATGACTTTGAGAAGGCAATGAACCTCAAAAAACTCGCTGAATCCAAAGATGGTGACAAGCTTATAAAGGAATACGCAAAATTGATGCGTGCGAATAAAAATAAAAAGAAAGAAGAGGCATCAGCTAAAAAATCAGAAGCAGAAATAAAGAAGGAAGCTCCTAAGGTTGAGGCACCGAAAAACGAAGCTCCGAAGAATGACGCTCCTGACAAAAAGAATAACAGCGAAATTAATAAAAATAAGATTCGCAGAAGAAATTCCTTCTCCGGACATGGTTTGGGAGGCTTTTAATCTAAAAGATAATCACTATTTTGGTCAAGAAACCGGAGAAAGGGGCTGTCGCAACACTCTATTGCGACAGCCCCTTTTCTGTGCTTTTGGCTACAATGCAAATGGTCGTTACTATATTGGTTTGAGGTATAAGTCAACAGGCTATCCTTTCCGGGATTGTGACATTTGTCATATTAAGATGTTACGCCGTTCACTTACATAGGAAAGACGCACATGCTATAATGCAGTCAATAAATGTTAAAACGGGAAGCCGGGGTACGGCCCCAAAAGGAGGACATCATGCCGCAGACAGTAGTTAAGATTGAAAACCTGGTTAAACGCTATAAAGAGCTTATCGCTCTCGACCATTTCGGACTCGAGATCATGCAGGGAGAGGTATTCGGCCTTCTCGGACCCAACGGTTCGGGCAAGACAACAACGATCAACTGCCTGCTATCGCTTTTGGAGTTTGACAAGGGCGAGATCAGCATCTTCGGAGAGAAGATGACGCCGACAAATTATGCCTTAAAGCGCCGTATCGGCATCATATCTCAGAACGTTGCGGTCTATGATGAGCTGACGGTGTATGAAAACATTGATTATTTCTGCGGGCTTTACATCAGCGATAAAAAGACCAGAAAAAAATATGTGGAGGATGCGATAAAGTTCGTCGGACTTGAGGATTTTACGAAATTCCGTCCAAAGAAGCTTTCGGGAGGCCTTTTAAGACGCCTGAATATAGCCTGCGGAATAGCCCATAAGCCCGAGCTCATCATACTTGACGAGCCTACGGTAGCGGTCGATCCCCAGAGCCGTAACAGGATACTTGAGGGTATCGTCGAGCTCAACAAGGCCGGTGCAACGATAATCTACACCTCACACTACATGGAAGAGGTTGAGCAGATCTGTACAAGGATACTGATCATGGACAAGGGCAAGAAGATCGCACTCGGCACCAAGGATGAACTCAAGAAAATGATAAAGAACACCGAGACGGTCTATGTTGAAATGGATGCTCCGGACGAAGAGCTGACAAAACAAATGCAGGAGCTGCCTCATGTTTACGAGGTCAGCTACAACGACGGAAAGCTTAAGGTGGCCTGCAGCGGCGGGAAGCATAACATGATCAGGATACTTGATGTGCTTCAGAAAAGGGATCTGAGCTTCGGAAGGGTTTACTCGGAGCTTCCGACATTAAATGATGTTTTCCTTGAGATAACAGGAAAGCAGTTAAGAGACGCAGAGTAAACACCGGCAACGTAAAGAGAAAGGTTGGAAAAATGTTTTTTCATAATTTTATATACCAGCTTAAGACCGGACTTCGGAGTAAGGACCTCATTCTGTGGATGATCATTTACCCTATCGCACTCGGAACCTTCTTTAAGCTGGCTTTCGGAAATATCTATGACAATGATATCAAATTTTCGCAGATCAAGGTGGCAGTGGTTGAAAACGCGGGCGAGGACACGACCTTAAGGAACGTGCTTAAGGAAATCTCGGAAGGAGAGGATGCTCTGCTTGATGTAAGCTATATGACGGAGGATGAGGCCGTAAAGGCTCTTAAGGATGAGGAGGTCAAGGGCATAATCACCGATAACGGCACGCTTTCGCTTACCGTTTCATCAAACGGGATCAGAAGCACGATACTTGAGAAATTTGTTGAAAGATACAATCTGAACGTGAAGATCATCGGCGAGGCTGCAGGCGATCCGGAAAAGCTGAAAAAGGTGGCAGCGGCTCTTTCAAAGGACTATGAAACCATTACGGCAAAGGCACTTTCAAAGGGCAATACCAATATCTATGACCAGTATTTTTACAATCTGATCGCAATGGTGGCACTTTTCGGGTCTATGACCGGTCTTCACATCTCGATTGAAAACCAGGGAAATCTATCGGCGCTCGGCGCAAGAAAATGTGTGTCGCCGACGCCTAAATCACTGACGATACTCTCGGCACTTGCGGCAACCTTCGTCATGCAGACCATATGCATGGTGATCTCGGTTACCTACATACATTTCGGTCTCGGAGTCGATATGGGAAACCGCCTCGGTTTCTTCTATCTGACATCCATAATCGCAGGCATGGTCGGCAGCTCCTTAGGCTTCTTTGTGGGTTCGATCAACAAGGCAAGCCTTTCCACCAAGAATTCCATCTGCACCGCCGTGTCGCTGATGCTCTGCTTTTTAAGCGGTCTGATGGACGGCGGCATGAAACAAAAGGTTGCGGAATCGGCTCCGTGGTTCAACAAGATAAATCCGGCAGCGGTAATCTGCGATAGCCTGTTTTCGCTTAACATTTACGAGGATTTTGAAAGATACAACAGGTGTGTGCTTACAATGCTGATAATGACGGCACTGTTTATCTTTTTAGGCTTTATGTTCACAAGGAGGCGCAAGTATGCAAGTCTTTAAGCTCTTTTTCAAAATAGTAAAGACCAAGTGGCTGTCAATGCTGATTTATCTGGCTATCTTCCTTGGAATACTTACGCTGACAGATGTGTCCGGTCAGGATTCCGGCTTTTCAAGTGCCAAAATGTCTCTGACTGTCTATGACAACGATGAAAGCAAAGCAAGCAGAAAGCTTGTGGATTATATTTCGGCAAATAATGAGATGGTCGAGGTCGAGAATGAAAAGGACAAGCTCATCGATGCCCTTTATATCACCGAAACAAACTATGTGATCACCATAAACAAGGGCTTTGAGGAAAAGCTTAAAGAGGGCAGGACCGAAGGGCTTTTCGATACGCAGTATATCCATGATGCAAATACCAACAGGCTTGCAGATGACATGCTTAACACTTATGTTTCTACGGTCTGCGCATATATGGCGGGCGGTATGGAGCTTGATGAAGCCGCCGATGCGACGGTAAGAGTACTCTCCGAGAAGACAGAAGTCAAATTTGAAAACTTTGCCGAGGAAACGGGGGCTAAATCCGCAGGCTTCTTCAATTATATGCCCTACATTATCATGAGTATAGTCGTGAGCGCTCTCTGCCCGGTGATCATGGTAATGAACAAAAAAGAGGTTGCCTTCAGAACAAAGTGCTCAAGCTTCAGCGAAGGCAAGGCAAATCTTCAGACCGTACTTGCAAGCCTGGTATTCCTTTTCGGAATCTGGTTTTGTCTGATGGGCCTCGGCGTGATAAAGAATGAAGGCATGTTCAGTGGAAACCTATGGTATGCGGTCCTTAACACCATAGCATTCATGGTTGTCTGCATCGCCATTGCCCTGCTGCTCTCAAGCTTCGAAATTTCGGAGACAACCCTTGGGTTTGTAAGCCAGACCTTAGGTCTCGGCATGGCATTTCTTTGCGGAATGTTTGTACCTCTTGAGCTTTTGGACAAAACAGTGGTTGCGATCGGACGTTTCCTTCCGGCGTACTGGTATGTGAGAGCCAATAACATGATCTGCAGCATGAGCGGCGAAACCTTCAGCGCGAATAAGGTGCTTGGTTTTATGGGTGTTGAGCTTCTCTTTGCACTTGCGATCTTTGCGGTGGCAGTTGCGGTGAGAAGGCAGAAGAAAATGTAAAGGGATAAAGCAAAACCCGGCCGGGATTTCCCGGCCGGGTTTTTTGCTCGGGTGCAAGCTGCTTTGAGGCTTTTGCCTGGAGGTCTTTAAAGAAATCGCCTATGCTCTTGTTTTCATTGCCGAGCTGTACTTTTTTGTCTTTTTCCGGGATTTTAGGGGCTTTTTTATTGAAAGGAGTGCCGGGGATATGATAGAATAAATTAAATTATTTTATATTGTTTGAGGACTAAAAAAGGAGATTTCCTATGATTTTGTGGGTCGGAATACTTGCGGCGGTGCTGATCGCTACCGGGTTAGGCATGGCATATATGACAGGTGCGGTCGGTAAATACTCTTTTGTGATAAAGCTTGCGGGGGACAGCAGGCTAAAAAAAATACTTATCCCCCTGGGGCTTATCATTCTTTTCATAGTGCTGTTTTCCCTGATTTTTTCGCTTGTGAACTCGATAATCATATTCCTTCACATGATGCTGTTTTTCCTTTTATACGGCGGGATCATGAAGCTTGTAATGCTGATTTCGGGACGGGAATTCAAAATCTACTGGCAGGGGTATCTTGCTCCCGTCACCTGCTTTATATATCTTGCCATAGGCTTTTATCTGTGCCATCACGTCTGGCAGGTAAATTATACGCTTGATTCTCCGAAGCTGAGCGAGAGCGTAAGGATCGCGCTTTTTGCGGATTCCCACATGAGCACAACTTTCGGGGGAGAGGGGTTTGCTGAGCATATAGAGACCATAAAAAAGCAAAATCCGGATATCGTGCTGATCCCGGGCGATTATGTGGATGACAGTTCGAAAAAGGATGATATGATAAGGGCCTGTAAGGCGCTCGGAAGCATTGACTGCAAGTACGGGGTTTATTATTCCGTCGGAAATCACGACGAGGGATATTACAATAACCGTGAGTTTTCCTTTGACGAGCTCGTGAACGAGCTGAAGAAAAACGGGGTGCACGTGCTTGAGGACGAAAAGGAGAGCGTCGGGGAACTTTTGATCGTCGGAAGAAAGGATACCCAAGTCAAGGACAGGCTCAAAATGGACGAGCTTTTTAAGGACGCTGACGAGGATAAATATATTATCGTTCTCGATCACGAGCCCAATGATTATGATGCCCAGGCGAAGTCGAAGGCGGATCTTGTCGTTTCGGGCCATACCCACGGCGGCCAGCTTTTCCCGCTCGCATATGTCGGAGTCTGGCTGGGAGCCAACGATAAAAGCTACGGCCATGAGAAGAGAAACAATACGGACTTTATCGTGACCTCCGGAATTTCCTGCTGGGAAATACTTTTTAAGACCGGAACCAAGTCGGAATACGTGATAATTGACGTGAACCCCGACAAATAAGTGCATAAAAATGATAAAATTTTTTAACCCGCTTCACAAGGGGATGCAGACATGGTATAATCATGATAATTAAGAAAGCAGGCTGTGGAGCCGCTGATTAAGGAGGGGTTTACATGAAAGGAATAAGTACCGGCAGTTCGCTTAAAAAGCTGATAATTGCCATAGTGATTCTGGGGGCCTTGATAGGCATAGGCTTTGCAACCGGAGTTTTCTCCGATGTTGAGGGCATCTTTGAAAATTTCAATATCAACGGTAATGCACTGCTTCGCGTTTTCGTGATGGCTCTTATCGTATTGATAATTGAAAATCTTCTTATCTTTATACTCAGTCTGATAAAATCCGAAAAGGGAAGGATCAGAACGGTAGTGAGCGTTCTCGGAAATCTCCTGCGTTATGTTGCGCTTGTCGTTATAATCTGCTGGGGACTTTCGATACTCGGTGCCGATGTCGGTACGATAGTGGCAGGCGTCGGAATCTTCGCTCTGATCATCGGCTTCGGAGCAAACAGTCTTATCGCCGATATGGTGACCGGCATATTCATGATTTTTGAAAACCAGTACAATGTCGGTGATTTCATTGAAGTTGACGGCTTCAGGGGAAAGGTTACCAGCATAGGCATCAGAACCACCTGCATCGAGGATGCCGGCGGCAACATCAAAATAATCAACAATTCCGCAATGACCAATATCCTGAACCGTTCGAACCACAACAGCCGTGCGGTGAGCGTGATAGGAATACCCTATGAAACGGATCTTGAGGCTCTGGAGGCAAACTTCCCGGAAATGATGAAGGGCATTTATGAGCGCAACAAGGAAACCATGCTTGCGGAGCCGGTGTATCTGGGAGTTGAAGAGCTGGCGGATTCCGCAGTTGTGCTGAAATTTGTGGTTGAAGTAGAGGACAGAAACATTTTTTCGGCCGGAAGGACACTCAACCGTGAGCTTTTCCTCGGTTTCAGGAAAGCCGGAGTCGAGGTTCCCTTCCCGCAGATCGATGTGCATCAGAAATAAAGCTTTGTTTCCCGGAAAAAAGAGGTTTTCATGAAATATTACGACAGATCAAAAACAGAATTCGGTCTGCCGCCCGAGGAATTTCCGCTTGAAAAGGAATACGATGCGCC
>DFFN01000017.1:11853-26430 GCA_002369525.1 Lachnoclostridium sp. UBA3775
CGGAGATCACAGAACCCGGAGGCTTTAAGACGAGGCCCGGAAAGAAAAAGGAGGATTCTCCTTCCTTAAGGCTCATGGCATATCCTTACTGCGCCGTGGCATTGCTTACGATATTCATCGGCATAGGACCGCTGAAGAATGCCTTTTTCGGTATGAACGGCAATACGGCCGCAAACAAAACGGGCAAGGAGTCCTCTTCGTCTTCGGAATCTTCCATGGATGACGAGGCGCCTGCGGAAGCGGTAAAGACCGATATCGGCCTCAGGATAAGCTCGGCCGTATATGACGTGGACAATGATGAGGTCGTGTATTATTACGACTTTGATATGAGCAAGGTCAGCTATCCCCTTTCGGTCTATGCAAAGATCACCGACGGGGATGACTCACAGGCTAAGCCCAAGGCGGATCCGGATGTATGGGATGGCTCAAGAGCAGGCTTTCCGTACAGCATTGACGTATCGGAGCTTGACGGCGACATGACCCTTGCGCTTCGCATAGAGTTCGAAAAGGACGGCATTAAGTATTATTCGACGGCGGAAAAGGGCGTGAGTGTTTCGGCAGGTACAACGCCTACACCGACACCGACAGAAATACCGGATGAAGGCGGAGAAAAAGCAGACGATGCTTTCCCCATCCTCTCAAATCTCGAGCCCAACGGACCGGCACCGTTATTGGATTTTGAAAACGGCGGGTTTGCGCGCGGAGCGGACGGCGAAGTTATCAGGGCGGCATATAACGAGGAATATATCAGGGTCAACGGCAACAATGACTATTTATATGCAGGTACGGCTTACACTTCGGTGGGCATAACCGCTACCAATGTGCCGGGCGCAAGCTATGACCTTGCAAGCAATACTCTCACCCTGAATAATTACACCGGCGATATGCTGAACGTTAACCTGATGGGCAACGGTTTCACTATTGAGCTGATAGGCGAAAACAGGCTTGACTGCCTGGTTGTCTGGGGCTGGATGTATGGCGGCAGCGTGAAATTTACCGGAAACGGCAGCCTGACGATAGCGAATGACGATCCCGGGGTCAACAACGGTTTCGGAATCTTCCTTAATGCCGAAGGCAGCCAGAGCTGCATCATGGTCGACAGTGACGTAACGCTTGATGTTTCCGGCGTTGAAGGTGCACTGCTGGTTTACGGCACGACCATGGAAAAGGCGGTTTATTATCTTAAGCCCCTTGCGCTCTCGGAGGGCACGAGAATGGGTTCGGATCCCTACAGCGACCCGAGCGTATGTCCCGACAATGAGGATATTTACAACTATACCATTGTTGATGAGGATGAAATGCCCGTAAAGCATGTGCGCTTTGCAAAATAAAATTAGGGACGGCACCTGATGAAAAAAAGAAGTGCGACAATTTTAGCTGCATATCTTATGGCAGGCTCTCTGCTTGAGTTTGCCGCATTTAAGCTTGAAAAGGGATGGTCGGTAACCGCCGCATGGCTGTGGCTGTTTACCGGCCTTGCCGTTTTGGGCTTTTTTGTCTTTGAGAGCCTGTATATGCTTGCGGGGGACATAAAAGAAAAACGCTTCACCCTCGTTTTTCTTTTCGCGGCGCTCAACGCCCTGTTACTTTTTTTCATCGGGAACATCTCGTTTTCGGATGTCAATGCAGACGCCTGCCAGCAGCTCGCGGCAGGCCTAGATTCATTTAAGAAGGCGGACCTGAATTACACAGGGAAGGCCTTTCTTGGTTATCCGAACAGACAGTATGTTTTGGCTGCCCTGCCGGCTTTATTGTTCGGCAGGAAAATATGGACACTGCAGGCCGGCTTCGGGCTTCTTTTCATTATTGCGGTCAACCTGCTTGTAAATGAGCTGAGGCGGTATCTGAGGGAAAAGGAGCTCAGGGAGGAATATGCCTATGTTGCCGGCTTTGCCTTTCCTGTTTTCCCTTTTATCACGGAATATTACATGAATTTTGAGCAGGCGTTTACGCCGGTTGCGCTTTCGGCTGTGCTTTGCGCGCTTTACCTCCGCCTGTGCCGGAAGCCGGATGTCTTTACCTTTGTCGCACTTTCGTGGACGGGCTGTTTCCTTTCGGGCTCCTACACTCCGGCGCTTGCTCTTCTCGGGCTTTTTGCCCTCTTTCTGATACTTCGCATCATTTACTATCTTCTTAATGGCACCCCTTTCCTTTCGGAACTTCCCCTGCTTTGCACAGGTCTTATCATAAATGCAGGCTGCTTCTTTATTGCAGGCTTTAAATCGAGAGCCGACAGGGTAGGAGAGACCAGGGAAAAAGGAAAAATCCTTAAAACGGCTTTTGATGCATGGAAGGATTTTTTCGGCGATAAAAATGTCGCCTTTTTCGGCGTTTTCGGAGCCGTAGTTATCATATACATGCTGCTTTCCCTGCTTTTAAGGCTGAAAATATATGATTTTGCCGTTTCCGTATGGGTGCTGGGAGTGGTCTTTGCTTCCGAATACATGAAGGGCTATACCTCCTACGATAAAGCCTGGATGCTTCAAAGAAACATGATAGTGATTCCGGTACTGATCACTTCGGTTTTTACTGCCTTTGTGAGATTTCTCAAAAAACACGGGATCGAAATAAAGCAATTTGTGCTCTGGACCGTTATTGCGGCCTTCCTTTTCATAGGAATCGGGAATTTCATGAAACCCCACCGTTCCTTTGCCTACTTTAAATATGTTCAGCCCATGAAATATCTGATTTCAGATATTTATGACAGCCTTGAGGAATACGGACTGAAGGGAAACGACAGCTTTGCGGTTGTGATGTATACCGATAACTCACTGCAGTCTAACCTCCGTGACTATGCAAGCTTCTTTTTCCCGAATGCGAAGATATATTCCGAAAGCGGCAACGCCTTTGACGAAAACATACAGGTCTCCTATGAGGAAGGCTTTGTGGTTTTTGCCTTTGCCGAGGATGAGCGGCTTTCGGAGCTTGAAGCGCCGGCATATGAATGCTCTGCGTTTGACGCACTGACTGCCGCGCCTCAAAAATACAGTGAGCATAAGAATATCAGATATGACCGGAAAAATTCATGGTACCGGAAAGTTTTTAAAAAGTGACGCACTTAACTGTCCGAGGCTTTTTGTCGCCTGTGAAGCGACCAAATGTTTTGTAAAACTGCTATACTTGTCTCATAAAGAAAAAACAAACAGGAGGCAGGTACCATGAAGAAAAACGCAGAAAAAAACATTGAAAAGAAAAATCTGACAGAGGTTGTTTTCATCCTCGACCGCAGCGGCTCCATGAGCGGGCTTGAAGCAGATACCATCGGAGGCTATAACTCGATGATGGAGAAGCAGAAAAAGGAAGCCGGAGAGCTCTATGTCTCAACAGTGCTTTTTGATGACAGGATCGAGGTGCTGTACGACAGACAGACTCCCGACAACATCGGAAGGATGACCGATAAGGAATACTATGTAAGGGGATGCACGGCACTGCTTGATGCCGTCGGACGTTCGATACGGCATATCTCGAATGTGCACAAGTACGCGAGGCCGGAGGACAGACCGGAAAAAACCCTCTTCATCATCACCACTGACGGCATGGAAAATGCCAGCAGGGAATATTCCTACGATAAGGTAAGAAAGATGATAGAGGACAAGCAGAAGGAATTCGGATGGGAATTCATTTTCCTCGGCGCGAATATCGACGCGGTGGCAGAGGCCGGAAGGTTCGGCATAAAGGCTGACCATGCCGTGCGCTATGAGTGCGATTCTGCGGGAACGCAGCTTAATTTCAGGGCCATGGGCAGCATGCTGACAAAGGCCAGAAAGGCTGAATCGAGTAAGGATATGGCAATGGCCTTCGCGTGCTGCGATGAGCTTGCCGAAATCCGCGAGGACTATGAAAACCGTAAAAAGTAGATCGAGGTGGGAATTTGTTTTTCAGACGTAAACAAACAGACAAACAGGAGCTTAATGCCCGCATAGATGCCTATCTGGCCGAAAATTACATCGCTTTTGAATCATTTAATGCGGCCGTGGCTTATCCGGGAACGCCTTTCTTTGGAGCTGCGGCAGCGATTGAGGAAGCGTCGGCGGAACCGGCAGCGGATATGGAAGCGGATATGGAAGCGGATGCAGCGGAGTGTGCCGACGAGTCAAAGGACGCTGCCCACAAGCCCGGCAGTGCCTTTGCCATGCCATTTATGAGGGAAAAGAAAAGCAAGCGCTCGCTTGATGAGGTGATTTCGGAGGTCTCGGAAAGCTGGCAGGAGAGCCTTTTCCGTCTGATAGACGAAAAAGGATACTCGGATACCGAAGTGTACAAAAGGGCGGGGATAGACCGCAAGCTGTTTTCCAAAATACGCTGCAGCAGGGATTACAGGCCGAAAAAGAATACGGCCATCGCCTTTGCCATCGCGCTCAGACTGAATCTCGACGAAACAAAGGACTTTTTGATGAGGGCAGGCTTTGCCCTCTCAAAGTCGTCGCGTTTCGATCTGATCATACAGTTTTTCATTGAGAACGGGATTTACGACCTTATCACGATAGAAACCGCATTGTACGATCATAATGAGCAGGCACTGAGCTCTTAAGAGCTTCAGGTAGGTGCAAATTTATGTAAATTGACATGAAATGTGTCATTTTACCCTAAAATAACATCAAAAACCATCATTTCTTGCTATTATATGCTGTTTATGATATGATAATATAGTATTAATGTATGCAGGGGATACGGGATGAAAAAATATGAATACAGTAAAACCGAGAAAGCCGTAATGGAGAAAAGCGCAGTACCTTTTGCCGTTTATCAGTTCATAGATAAGAAGGTCACTACTGTGCTTGTTTCCGACGGCTTTGTTGAGCTTATGGGCTTTGAAAGCAGGGAGGATGCTGTGTGGATGATGGACAATGACATGTATCATGATTCCCATCCGGACGACATTGCCCGGATTGCCGACGACGCTCTGCGGTTCGCACTCGGGGAAGCGGAATATAATGTCGTATACCGCAGCAAAAAAAATAACGGTACTCCGGATGAACCGTATCACATCATCCATGCCTTCGGCAGGCACATATATCCGAGAAAAAATGTCAGGCTGGCAATGGTCTGGTATGTGGATGAGGGTGAATTTATCGGCGAAGGCAGTCTGAAGCCGGATTCGATTTCAAAAAATTTCAGCTTTTCCCTTAATGTTTCCTCACTGCTTCAAAAGAGCAACTATGATTTCCTGACCGGAATATCAAATATGGACCATTTCTTTGAGCTTGCCGGCTTCAGCAAGGCAAGGGCGGCTTCTGCCGGCAAGGAGGTGGTTGTCGGTTTTGCGAACATAAACGGCATGAAATTCTATAACCGCAGGTTCGGTTTTGCAGGCGGCGACAAGCTGCTCCGCGATTTTGCGAACCTTCTTATCCGCCATTTCGGCAGCGAGAACTGCTGCAGGCTCGGACAGGACAATTTCGCATTCCTGGCTTTTTCGGAGGATGCGGAAAAAAGGATATATGCGCTGTTTAAGGATTTTGACAGAACCGCAGGGGAAATGAATGTTTCCGTCAGAATCGGTCTTTATCCCGACAGCATGGGAGCTGCGGAGATAAGCATTGCCTGTGACAGGGCAAAATATGCATGTAACAGGCTCAGGAATTCCAATAAAAACAATTTCATATATTTCGATAAAGAAATGCTCGCCTATGAAACCAACCGCCAGTACATAATCGACAATCTTGACCGTGCGATCAAGGAAGGCTGGATACAGGCCTACTATCAGCCCATAGTCCGCGCCGCAAACGGCAGGGTCTGCGATGAAGAGGCACTTGCAAGATGGATAGATCCGGTCAAGGGCATGCTTTCGCCCGCGCAGTTCATACCCATACTTGAAGACTCCAAGCTGATATACAAGGTTGACCTTCATATGGTAGACATGATACTTGATAAAATGAAGAAGCAGAAGGCGCGCGGCATATATGTCGTTCCGATCTCCGTGAACCTCTCGAGGACAGACTTTGATGCCTGCGACATAGTTTACGAGATCACTAAGCGTGTCGACATGGCGGGCATAGGCCGTGAAATGCTGACGATAGAGATCACAGAAAGCGTTGTCGGCACTGACTTTGACTTTATCAAGGAACAGGTTGAAAAATTCCAGGACCTTGGATTTAAGGTATGGATGGATGATTTCGGCAGCGGCTATTCGTCTCTTGACGTGCTTCAGAGCATACATTTCGACCTTATAAAGCTCGACATGCGTTTTATGCAGCAGTTCGAAAACGAAAACAGCAAGGTCATACTGACCGAGCTGATGAAAATGGCTCTGGGCCTCGGGCTTGAAACAGTGTGTGAGGGCGTGGAGACAAAGGAACAGGTGGATTTCCTTGCCGAAATAGGCTGTACAAAGCTTCAGGGCTACTATTACACCAAGCCGATTTCCTTCGACCAGATAATGAAAAGATATCTTGCCGGTGTACAGATCGGTTTTGAAAATCCGGCGGAATCGGATTACTACGGTTCGATCGGCCGAATCAATCTTTATGACATGGCAGTCATCGCAAATGACGATCCCGAGGCTTTCGACCGGTATTTCAATATGCTTCCGATGGCCGTTATAGAGACCGATGAAAAAACGCTTGGTATCGTTAGATGCAACCATTCCTACAGGGAATTCCTGAAAAGAAGCTTCGGAGGAAGCGAAGCGGAAAAGAAGCTGTCCTATGAAGCATTCGATAACAGTCTGAGCCCGGGCTTTGCAAATGCCCTTAAAAAAATCCATGACGGTGACGACAGGGCATTTATTGAAGAAAAAATCAACAGGGACTCCGTTATACATGCATTTGCCCGCCGTATTGCGATAAATCCCGTAAACGGAGTAGTCGCATGCGCCATAGTTGTGTTCGGCATTACAAAGGAAAACAACAGGAGCATAAGCTATGCGGACATGGCCAACAGCCTTTCCTCCGATTATATTTACCTTTACTATGTGAATCTTGAAACCGAGGAATTTGTGGAATACAGGTCCGATCCGGAAAGCACTGATCTTGCCGCAGAACGTCACGGAGGCGATTTCTTTGCGGAAAGCCTAAAGGATGCACGGGTTGTGGTATGTGCCGAGGATGCCGACAGATTCATAGCATCGTTTACAAGGGAAAATATTTTAAATACCATTAATGAGCACGGCGCTTATACCATTACCTACCGCATTAAGATAAACGGCAATAAGTGTATGTATGTCAGCATGAAGGCCGTTAAGATGAGCTCGGATGACAATTATCTGATCATAGGCGTTAACAATGTTGATGCTTATATGCGCCAGCAGGAGGCTATGGAAAGAATGAGGGAAGAGCAGGTGACCTATGCGCGTATCAGCGCTCTCACCGGAAATTATGTCTGTGTCTATATTGTCGATCCCAAGACCGACGAATTCAAGGAATATGGTGCGACCTCCGTTTACGAAGGCCTCGGTCTTCCGAAGGACGGAAAAGATTTCTTCAGAAAAGCAAGGAGGGAATGCTTAAGGACGTTATATGAGGAGGATCAGGAGCTCTTCATGAATGAGTTTAAGAAACGAAATATAATGAAAACCATAAAGGAAGACGGCGTTTTCATGCTGCGTTACCGTCTGATGCTTGACGGAAAACCGACTCTGACAGGGCTTAAGGCCGCACTGGTCTATGAGAATGACGGAACAAAGCTCGTTATAGGTGTAAGCAACATAGATAAGCAGCAGAGAAAACAGCGTTGATCACAGTATTTTTTCCGGTACATAATCCGGTATCAGTTTAAGGAGCTTGCCAAGGTCAAGCTCCTTTATCATTTCATGGGCGCTTTTGTGGGTGTCTATCGCCATGAAGCCGAAGCTTTGATATCTGTGGTCCTTGATAACAAGCGCAAGTGCCTTTCGTTCACGGGAATATTCCTCGTACATGTTAAGAACCATACGTACAAAGGCGGTCACCTCGAACTCAAGCTCGGCAAGCTTGAACTGGTAATAGCGGATATAGACCGCATATTCGGGATACTCCCTGCAGAAATCGTCAACGTTTATCTCTTCGTCACGAAGAAGCCTTACTACCCTTTCCTTTGTGAAATTGCCGTTTTTGATCACATGGTGGATCGCGAGGTAGTCCGGAGATTTGATCTTGACTCTGTTGAAGTGTATGTCGACAACGACAAAGCCCTCCTTTTTAACAGAAGACAGAAGTTCGGCATCGTTTTCGGACTGATCTTCGCTGCGGTTAAGAAGCTTTGCGGCCGCAATACATTCCTTGAGGCTGTGCAGGGAATACTCCGCCGGCTTGACTATGCCGATATCCACCAGCCTTTCCCTGCCGCTGATATTGGTCCTTGTGCCGATGTGGAACAGACGGCAGTAAGGGTATTCGATAACGATCCTGTTCTGGGGGCTTACAAGCTCGAAGATATAGGTATTGTCCTTGTCAAGCCTGTCAAACGGGATGCTGCCGTAGTTGTCGGCCTTTTTAATAAGGTCATAATAGCTTTCGTTTGTTAAGCTGTCGGCGTTTGCGAGCGATGAATCTATGGTCGCATTGGTCGAAAAACGCCATTCCTTCCTTAAAGAGTCAAACCAGAGCTTGATTATCGAGCCGTCAAGCTTCTCCTGGACTCTTGCGGTGCTCCAGTCGATGGGATCCGCATAGCTTTCGTTCCAGTTTCCGAATTTTCTGAAGGGCCAGCAGACAACCTCAAGGCTTTCAAGATTGATAATGATGCCCCTTGCCTCCTGAACGACGGGATCTGAGAAATTACAGCCGATATCATAATTGAAGATCGCAAGAACTCCTTCGGTCGAGTATTTGATAAATTTTTCTTTAAACAATTCCTGCCAGTTTTCATGTTCCGAAATGAAACGGCAGATCTGGGAATTATAGTTCATATTTTTCGTCCTTATCGGTTTCAGTGTGCGATGGTGTCGCACTCATGCAGCAGGCAGATATCATCATAAAGATAAGGATACCTCCTTTCAAGCATTTCCTTTTCATGTTCTCTCTTTTTGGCAGACTTGTCCCAGGTGTTTTGCGGACGCATATGCCAGTTTATAAGCTGGGCGGTGTAGATTATCTCATCTTCGGAAAGCGCGGGAGCCTGTCCCTCAGGCAGACAGAGCTTTTCAGTGAGATAGATATAGGCACCGAAATTCTCATGACCGTAAAAGTGGGCGGTTTCGGTGTCCTCGCCCTTGTAGTTTTTAAAAGCTTTCGTGAAGACCTTGCCTATGTCATGATGATAGGCGGCGTCAAGCAGGCATTTTTTTCTGAAATCCTGATCGTCGCCCTTAAGGCAGCCCTCATCAAGCTTTTGTTTCATCATATCGCCCACCATTTTAATGTGCTCACCGAGGGAATGCTCATGGTGAACATTATCCTGCGGGATGCAGGCAAGTTCTCCGGCTTCAAGGGAGTTAAGCATATACTCTTTGAAAATTATGCAGCCGTTTTCAAGCTTTTCGGGTATCCTTATTTTTTTATATTCGGGCGTGTATTCCCCGGTGTATCTGATGATATCGACTGCGTCGAAGCCTTCGTATGCATCCGGTATTTCAAAGGAACGAAGCATGCCGGGAAAAGTGTGAGCCGGGACTTTTCCGAATTCGTCACGCAGGCTGTTCCGCTTTCTGCAGATGGCGAGAGGGCATAAAAACAGAACCGCTCTTTTTTCGCAGTCGATATTTTTCAGGCTTTCAAGAAAGGCCATGCGGCGTTTTCTTGTCATGCAGGTAGCATCGTAAATTACGGAAAAACCCTGCCTGAGATCGTCGCGCACACGGCCTGCAAGAAGTTCGAATACCTTTCCGCCGCCCATCTCGCCCTGGTCAAGGCCAAGTTCTTTTCTGATGTCATCGCTCGAATGGTGATGTACGCCGTCTTTTGTTTTTCCGGCAGCCCAGTATGATTTGCCCGATGCAGGGATGCCTACCGTCATATATAATACGGGTTTCATTATATCAGTCCTTTTTGTAATTCTTTACTGTTTCAAGGTTTATGCTTCCGACTGGCTCCGCAATCTTTTCAGGTTCCGAAAGCATTTCGTAGAATTCTGCGGTCAGCTGTTCATTGCAATCGAGATACCTGCCGTTTCTTATGTCCATCAGCATGTCATGCTCGGCCCTTCGGTTCGTGATTATCTCTCCGCGCTCTCGTTGTAAGTGCCATAGGCATAGCTGCCGTCATGTCCGTGGCCTCCTTTCATTTTGCTTTCTTTGCAAAAGATTTAGTAGAGTAATATATCACAACAAAAGGGTGCTGTCAATAAAAAAATTGAATATCCGTTGCGAAAACGCCGGAATGATGATATTATTATATACAACGGGGACCTGAAAAGGCCGGCTTAAGTAATGTTTAAGGAAGTAGTGTTTAATGGGTGTGATTTTTTACTACCTTGCAATCTTTATACTCTCGATACTTGCAACGCTGGTATATGTTTCGAAATCAAGCAAAAACAGCGATCTTTTCTTTTCCCTTATGTTTGTGATAATTCCGATCTCAAACATGGGATACCTGATGTTTTCGCTTTCGGAAAATGCAAGAGAGGCAATGCTCGCCAACAAGATAATATATGTCGGCGGCTGCTTTCTGTCGCTCATTTTCATGCTGGCTATGTCTTCGATGTTCGGTATCCGGCTTCCGAAGCTGCTTGTCATGACCCTTGTGGGTTTCAGCTTTGTGCTTTATTCCATAGTGATGACGGCAGGTTTTTCGGAGCTTTTTTATAAGTCGGTCGAATTTGAGAAGGTTGACGGCGCGGCAAAGCTTACAAAAGTATATGGACCGGCACATAAGCTGATGTATGTCATGCTTATAATTCACATGCTCGGCGGAATCGCAATGATATTCTACAGTTCGCTGAAGAAAACCACGGTTTCGGTCAGAACGCTGCTGCTTTTTTCGCTGATAGAGTTTTCGGCCATTTTTTCATATTTCGGCCAGAAATTCATACATAATACTCCTGTCGAGCTGCAGCCTGTCTCTTATCTTGTGTTCCAGTATATTTCGCTTATGATCATGAGCAGGACGGAGCTTTACGATGTTGGACGCAGCCAGGCTTCCGCATTGATCGAAAAAGACGAAAACGGTTTCCTGATGATTGACAGGGGACTTAAATATCTCGGCTGCAACGAGACCATGCGCAGCTTTTTCCCGGAGCTTGGTAATCTCAGGATAGACAGCCCCTTCCGCGGAGAAGGAGATGCAAAAAGCGATATAAGAGCATATATTTTAAAGCGCGTCAACATAATGATAGACTATCAGGACGACGAAAGCCGTTCGGTCGGTGAAGAGCATATCATCGAACGGAATGATAAAATCTACAGAATGACGGTGGAATATATCAAAAACCGCTGGGGAAAGATACTCGGCTATCAGGTTTTTGTTTTTGACGAGACTGCGGAGAGGCAGTATACCAACCTTCTCAGAAAATATAATGACGAACTCGAGATCGAGGTTGACAGGAAGACCGAGCACATACAGGAAATACAGGACAAGATGGTCCTGGGACTTGCGACCATGGTCGAAGGCAGGGACGCCAGCACCGGAGGTCATATCAGGCGGACAAGTACTGTTGTCGGTTTTCTTATCGACGAAATGAAGAAAGACAATCACCCGCTGCTTGATGATGAATTCTGCCGCTGTGTGATCAAGGCGGCGCCCATGCATGATATCGGCAAGATCGCGGTTGACGATGTGATACTCAGAAAGCCCGGCAAGTTCACGCCAGAGGAATTTGAAGTAATGAAGACTCATGCCGCAAAGGGCGCGGAGCTTGTAAAGGATATACTTGCGGACATCGAGGAACCCCGTTTCCAGAAAATTGCGGAAAATGTTGCCCACTATCATCACGAGCGCTGGGACGGCTCGGGTTATCCCGACGGACTGAAAGGCGAGGAGATACCTTTCGAAGCGAGGATAATGGCAATCGCGGATGTCTACGATGCGCTGGTTTCAAAGCGCTGCTATAAAGAGAAGATGTCTTTTGAAAAAGCCTATGAGATCATTGAAGAAGGAATGGGAAAGCATTTCGACAAAACTTTAAATAAGTATTTCGTGAATTCAAGGGAAAGGCTTGAAAATTACTATACCGAAGAGGAAAGTGACGACAGGGACTACGAGATTATGAAAAAACGCGCGGGAAATAAGTAAAATACACGAAAAGTACAAAAAGCAGGCAAAAAAGATTTTGCCAAGACGGAACAATTGTGTTATTATTTATGCGGAAAAAATAATTGAGGTTAATGAATGCCGGCTTTTGACATTCGGAAAGGACATTATGAAAATAGGAATACTGGGTTACGGAAATCTCGGCAGAGGGGTTGAAAAGGCAGTAAACGCAAATCCCGACCAGGAGCTGGTTGCGGTATTTACAAGGCGCGATCCCGCGGGCGTAAAGATCAATACTCCTTCGGCCAAGGTTTTGAATGCTTCCGAACTTGAGCATATGCAGGATGAAATAGATGTACTGGTTATCTGCGGAGGATCCGCTACGGACCTTCCCGAGATGACTCCCAAATATGCGGCAAAATATAATGTGATCGACAGCTTTGATACCCATGCAAGGATACCCGAGCATTTCGCAAATGTTGATAAAGCCGCAAAGGCAGCAGGAAAGATCGGCGTGATCTCGGGCGGCTGGGATCCCGGCATGTTTTCCGTAAACCGTCTCTATTCGCACAGCATCCTTCCCGACGGAAAGGACTATACATTCTGGGGACGCGGCGTAAGCCAGGGTCACTCGGATGCGATCAGAAGAATTGAAGGCGTACAGGATGCAAGACAGTATACCGTTCCGGTTCCCGAAGCGCTTGAAAGCGTAAGAAAGGGAGAGAATCCCGTGCTTACAACAAGACAGAAGCACACAAGGGAATGCTTCGTGGTTGCAAAGGAAGGCGCAGATCTTGCAAGGATAGAAAACGAGATCAAGACCATGCCCAACTACTTTGCGGATTATGACACCACGGTTACTTTCATCAGCCAGGAAGAGCTTGACAGAAATCACAAGGGCCTTCCTCACGGCGGTTCGGTGATATACTCCGGTCAGACAGGCGACAAGAAGCATGTGATAGAGTACAGCCTGAAGCTTGATTCCAATCCCGAGTTCACCGGTTCCGTGCTTGCCGCACTTTCAAGGGCAGCTTACAGGCTTAACAAGGAAGGCGCAAGCGGTGCCAGAACAATATTTGACATTGCACCTGCCTATCTTTCCCCGCTTTCGGGCGACGAGATCAGGGCACATTTCCTGTAAAAACCAAAATTTAATAAGATTTTAAAAGACAGGCAGTCCGTTATATGCTATAATCAGCAGACGGACTGCTTTTTTTGTCCGGGTATAGAATGGTAGTGTCAAGTTTTTATGAAAACTTGATACTACGCAGGTCACGGCTTCGCGAAGCGAATTATAATGCCGTGGCTATCAGGATAAGGATGTAACAAAATGGAAGAAATAAAAAAAGAAAAAAACTCAAAATCCCTCAAAAAGAAGATATTCAGGATACTTCTCATACTTGCGGGCATCGCCGTGCTCGGCGGACTTTTGTACTATTATATAATAAGAGACCTTATTGATCTTAACAAAATTGTCAAGGCCAATCCGGAAACAAAGGAATTTGCAAAGGATTATTTTTTTGATGCATTCAAAAAACCGAAGATAGATCTTGACGGTGAGGTGAAAAAAGGTGAGATCCCTCACTTCCTGCAATGGGACAGGAGATGGGGCTACCGCAATTACGGCGGAAGCATGATCGCGGTTTCGGGCTGCGGTCCGACCTGCCTTTCGATGGTGGTCTGCGGACTTACGGGCGAAACGAAATGGAATCCCTATGAGGTGGCCAGATTTTCAAAAAAGAACGGTTATTATGTTTTCGGTACCGGCACAACCTGGACGCTGATGCAGGAGGGAGCCGAAAAGCTGGGACTTAAGTTCAAGGAAGTGCCTGCCGTTGAGTCAACTATGAGAAAACGTCTTGCCGAAGGCAAGCCGATCATATGTTCCGTCAGAAAAGGCGATTTCACTTCGACCGGCCATTTTATCGTGCTTGCCGGCTTAAACCCCGACGGCAGCGTAAAGGTAAATGACCCCAACAGCAGAATAAGGAGCGAAAAAAGCTGGGAATTATCCGTGATACTGCCGCAGATAAGAGCCATGTGGTGCTACAGCGCGGAATGAAAAAATACCGGGTCAGAGCATAAAAAAGATTTATTTTATCCGGCGGATATGGTATCATGTAAATTGATGCGGAAGAAAGCTTCCAAAATATAATAACAAACAGTGAACGGAGGGTAATATGTTAGAAAATCGTCCAGACAATATGGCAAGAATCAATACGCCTGAGCTTGCAAAGGCTTATATTGAAGACCAGATCGCAAAGATCCGCGCTCAGGTCGGCGATAAGAAGGTGCTGCTTGCACTTTCGGGCGGCGTTGACTCATCGGTTGTTGCCGCACTTCTGATCAAAGCAATAGGAAAACAGCTTGTCTGTGTTCATGTAAACCACGGACTTTTAAGAAAAGGCGAGCCCGAGCAGGTAATAAAGGTATTCCGCGATGAGATGGATGCAAACCTTATCTATGTTGATGCGGTTGACCGCTTCCTTGACAAGCTTGCGGGCGTGACCGATCCCGAGCAGAAGAGAAAGAT
>DFFN01000090.1 GCA_002369525.1 Lachnoclostridium sp. UBA3775
GGTAAGTTCTAGGCTATGAGATTTTAAGGCTTCTGATATGTTGTCGTTGATTGATTTTATCTGCAATAACGACAGTTAACAGTTGAGATATACCGGCTAGAAGCAAATCAGCATGAAGAGTTTTCTCGTTTGGATAATCAATGCCCAAAGCATCGCATTCAGAGGATATTTACGATTTCTGCCGGTGGATGCATAGTAATGACGATAAAAAGAAATCGGAACAATTTCATCAAGGTCAATGTGATTTTCGAGCAGAGGAAGAAACTGAGGTTTGTCGGATTCAAAAATTTCTTTACAATCTTCAAAGATATCTGCCAAAGATAGTTGTTTTTGTGGTATCTCCTTTCGGGGCGTGTTATATGGTTTTTGGACAACTCCATTATATCACAAACCGTGAGGAGATATTTGTTGGTCAGTTGAAAAAGAGATTTGTTTTATTCTGCAAAGCTATCAAATTTCAATTCAGATGACAATCCTAGTGCATCAATCGTTTTCATTCCGTCTTTATCATAAAAAACAGCTTCATCAAAGCAACTCACATATACTATGATTCTTCACTCTGTGTATCTCCCGGTTCTATTCCATATCGGCATTATAAAACCATTTTTCTCCCATGAAACGATTTCAATATTTCTGCTGCTGGTCAATATTATTTCAAACAATATAACAAATTCTGCGTTTTTCGTCTGTACTTTTCTATAATGCTGTGGTAAAATTACAATTGATGTACTATGCATAATTGCATAATGAAAAGGAAAACCACATGCGTAATTCGATAATCAGGAAAATCAACATAATCATAATAGCTGCTATGCTACTTGCTTTCACTGCCTGCAGCTTTGGCGATGAGTCTTCGGAGCTTTCTTCTGAATCTTCGGAGTCTTCGGCTTCGGCGGAAGAAAGCAGCCAAAAAGACGGTCCCGAACCGACCGGGCCTGCAGACCCGACAGACACTCCTAAGCCCGATCCGACCGGGACTCCAACACCTGCTCCTATAGACCATACAGGACACGGGTTGTTAAGGGAGTTTGATTGCCTGAAGACTGAAGAGACGATAGACAGCATAACGGGGCTTGGTAAGGACATAATTGCCGTATCCGCTACCACAAGAGCCATAAACGGAGAGTTTAACGACAGCGACGAACAGCATTCTTCCCTCTTCCTTATCGACACTGCGAATGATTCGGTAAAGAAGACAATTGAGGGCGTGACTGTCGATGAGCGCTTTATCGGAGCCGATGAAAAGTACGGCTTTGTCAGCAACAACCTGTCGGAAAACACCGTGAGCATTTATTCCGCCGGATTGGAAAAGCTTAAAACCTTTGAAAATACCGGAGACGACTGCTTTTTCGAGCCTGAGAGCGGTAAGGTCTATAATATCAGCCGTAACAGTCTTATAAGCATTGATACAGACGGCAGAGAGGAAAAGCTTCTCGAAAAGACCATTACCACAAGGCTTTACGGAGCAGGTGCGGGAAAAGGGAAACTTCTGCTTGGCGACGGAAGCGAAACAGGCGAACATGCGAAAGATATTGCTTTTTTAAACCTTTCCGATATGAAGACGGAAGATTTTCTTAACGGAAGGGAAGTATATAAGTGTTTTTACTGCGGCGATTATATCGTTCTTATCTACCTTCGCCCCGATTCGCCGGACATCGAAAGCTGCCCGGTAAGTGTTTTTGATGCAAAAAACGGTGAGCTTAAGACAACATTTGAGGTGCCGAATCTTCCTTTGGCATATTCTTCTCCTTATTCCGACCGTTTTGTGATCGTTAAGGGCGAAATAAACGAAGAAAACAATACCATGAAGGAAAGACTGCTGCTTGTAAACCCTGAGGACGGAAGCTATGCGGATATGGGAGTGGCGATCGAGGACACAAACGAGCCGGCAGTAAGCTATAACAGGGTTACGGGTCACTGGCTCCTTGGAGCAAGGGTTAACGACGGCGGCTTTAAAAACTATATCTGTGAGATATGCCCTGCCGGTCTTAAGTATGATAATAGGTTTGAGAGCTGTGATGATCCCGGCGAGGTCGAATCCCAAAAGGGCGCAGCCGGAAAACAGTTTGCAGAGCTTCGGGATGAGGCTGATAAGCTTGAGAAGGAATACGGTTTTAAGCTGCTGATGGGAAATGAGATTAAGGGCGAGACTATCTCACTTGTGTATTCGCCGGAGTCGATAGAGGATTCGGGCAGGAGCGAAAGCGAGCAGGCCATGCTCGTAAGACGAGCACTGAACATACTTAAGAAAAATCTCGAAGCATATCCGGACTGGTTCTTTGACATGTTTAAGGACTACCGCGGCATGGGCGGCATCCGCTTTGTATTTGTTGAAAACTTAAGAAATGATTACGGAAGCTTTACTCCGAGCGGTGAGTGTGCGGAAGCGGGATGCTGGATCAATGTTGTGATCGATACCGACCTTATCAACAAAATTGTTGTTCACCACGAGCTTTGGCATGCAACGGAGGCTTTGCTTGAGAAACTGGATCCTAAGGTTTTTGACGAAGAGGCATGGAGCCGGTTTAACCCGGAGGGCTTCCGGTATTTAAATGATACCGAAAAATATAATGAAGTCGTGAACAGCGGCGCATATCTCGAAAACTGCAGGGACAGCTACTATGGAGATAAGGAGGACGTTTTCCTTTCGAGGCTTTACGGCATAACCGCCGCAAAGGAGGACAGGGCCACGATCGTCGAGGCATTTATGGGCGACGAGGATTTCTTCGATCCGCTTGAAGCCGACAGCGGTCTGGAGTATATCAAAACCTTTCCTCATCTTAAGGAAAAAGTGGAATATATGGAAGCCGCTTGCGAAAGGCTTTTAGGGAAAAAATACTGGTAAGAACGGCTGTTATCGCGAAAGGATAGTAATGAAAAAAGGAATAATATTCGATCTCGACGGAACCTTGTGGGATTCCTCGCTTGCCGTCGTTGATGCGTGGAATGATATTTTAAAGGATGAGCCTGATGTGAGCAGAAAGGCGGATATTTACTGGATGCAGAGGCTCATGGGCAAGACCATGACCGATATAGAGGATGAGTTTTTTGACTATCTACCCAAGGAGCGAAGAAGAGTTTTGATGAAAGCATGCCTTGATCATGAAAACGAGTATATTGCCGTTCACGGCGGAGTGCTTTTTGACGGGGTCGAGGATGTGCTTAAGGAGCTGAAAAAGACCTACTGCCTGTTCATAGTAAGCAACTGCCAGAGAGACTATATACCTTCGTTTTATACTGCCCACGGCCTAGGTAAATACTTTGATGACTATGAGGAGTTTGAAAGGACAGGAAAGGTAAAGGCTGACAATATCAGGCTTGTTTTCGAAAGAAACGGACTTGACAGGGCCTTCTATATCGGAGACACAATGGGCGATTACAATTCGACCATGGAGGCCGGGTTGCCGTTTTTACATGCGGCCTACGGCTTCGGAAAAGTGCCGGAGGGAACAATGCATATAAATGATATAAGGGAGCTTCCGAAGAAAGCGGAAGAAATCCTCGGAATCTAAGAAAAGACGGTAAGTAAATATGTCACTTAATATAGTTTTACACGAACCCGAAATACATTCGAATACGGGCAACATCGGACGTACCTGCGTTGCGACAGGTGCGAGCCTGCATCTGATAAAGCCTCTTGGCTTTGAGCTTGACGACAAGCATTTAAGGCGGGCAGGGATGGATTACTGGAAGGAAATTGACCTTCATGTATATGAGGATTATGAGGATTTCCTTGCAAAAAATCCCGGTGCCGTGATCTACTTTGCAACAACAAAGGCACATAAGGTTTATACCGATGTAAGGTATCCGGATGACTGTTTCATCATGTTCGGCAAGGAAAGCGCGGGCATACCTGAGGAAATACTTGTGGATAATGAAGAGACCTGTGTGCGTATTCCCATGATCGGGGATACAAGGTCATTGAATCTGAGCAATTCGGCTGCGATAATGGTTTATGAATATTTAAGGCAGCATGATTTTAAAGGCCTGAGGACCGAAGGCGAACTGCACAGGCTTAGTTGGAAATGATGTTATAATGAGAAAGTGAAAAGTTTGAAAGTGAAAAAGAAATATTTAGCAGCAGTAATTATGATGTTTGCTGTTGCTCTTGCACTGATCGGCTGCGGCGGAAAAGACAAAAAAGAAAGCAGTGAAAGTACAAAAGTACAGGAAACTACGCAGGCACCGGATAATACCCCGGCAAATATTCCGACAAATACCCCGGCGAGTACACCGACACCTACCATAACTCCTTCTCCCACGCCTACGCCCGTTCCGCCAATTGTTCATGACGGCCATGAAAAGAAAAGGGAGTTTAGCTGCCTGACGGACAAGGGCATGGTTCTTGACATCCACGATGCAGGCGAGGACAGAATGCTTGTTTCCGTATCACGAGATATGGCATTCTGTCGAATCACAGATAAGGCTAAGAGATCCCGATGCTTTTTCGGATGAAAAGTGGGGCGTACTCAATCCGAAGAGCTTTAAATATATAAGGGATTTTGACCATTACCTAGTCGATTCGATGAAATATGATGAATATATCCTGATGAGAAGCTTCGGCGAAACTCCGGGTTACTTCATAAGCGCATATTCCACTGTGAACGGCCAGGAGGACAGGGCAACGCTCATCGAACCTGTCATGACGGATGATATCACCATCTATGACGCAGAGAAATATTCTTCGTCAAGGGCTTATGTAGAAACATTTCCGGCTCTGAACGCAAAGCTTGATTATATGGAGGAACAGTACGAGAAATGGTTTGGGGAAAAATATTGGTGATGAACTCCCGGATCATGTCCCATGGTTAATTATATGACGGGAATGAGGAAGTAAAAGTGAACGAAAAAGCACTTCATACCTTAGAGTATGATAAAATAAAAGAAAAGCTTATTGAGCTTGCCGATTCCGGATGCGGAAAGAGAATGTGCAGGGAACTTCTGCCCCTAAGTGATGCGGAAGATGTAAAGAGACTGCAGGAGGAGACTGCGGCGGCACTTGCACGGCTTGAAAGAAAGGGAAACCTTTCCTTCGTGGGAATACCGGAGATGGGCGACATCCTTGGCAGGATCGCCGTAAAGGCTACGCTCGGCATGGGTGAATTAAGGCGGGTTTCGGACCTCCTCACCGTTACCGTGCGTATAAAGGAATACGGCGGAAAAAGCTTAAAGGAGGATGAAGAGGACGAAGACAGAAAGGGATCCGCGGCGGATATACTTTCGGAACGCTTCGAGCTTCTTGAACCTGTCGAATCTGCCAGGACCGAGATACTTCGCTGCATAATTTCTGACGATGAGATGGCGGACGATGCGAGCAGGGCTCTTGCCGACATACGCCGTCAGCTTAAGGGGAAGAAAGGCAAGATCGGAGAAAAGATCAACCAGATCATGCAGTCCTATGCGGCGGACCAGGCGCTTCAGGACAGCCTTATCACCCAACGCAACGGAAGATATTGCATACCCGTAAAGGCCGAGCATAAATCCAGGGTCCCGGGCATGATACATGACAGAAGCCAGAGCGGTTCGACCTTCTTCATCGAGCCGATGGAGATAGTGAACCTTAACAACGAGATAAGGGAGCTTGAGGCGCAGGAAAAGGATGAGATTGAAAGAATACTTCAGATGCTCTCAGTTGCCCTTTTCCCGGAGACCGAAAACCTGAAATATGATGTTAAAGCCCTCGGGGAGCTTGATGCGATCTTTGCGAGAGGCAAGCTCGCGAGGGATATGAGGGCCATAAAGCCGAGGTTTAACGCAGATCATATAATCGAGCTTAAGAATGCAAGGCATCCGCTGATACCCAAAAAGAGCGTGGTCCCGATTTCACTGAGCCTCGGCAGGGATTTCAACATGCTTATCATCACCGGACCGAATACAGGTGGCAAGACGGTATCTTTAAAGACAGTCGGACTGTTCCAGCTCATGGGCCAGGCAGGACTGCATATACCGGCCTATGAGGGCTCTCAGCTCGGGATTTTCAACGAGGTCTATGCCGACATAGGAGACGAGCAGAGCATTGAACAGTCGCTGTCCACCTTCTCGTCGCACATGACCAACACGGTACATATCGTGGACAATGCCGATGAAAATTCGCTGGCGCTTTTTGATGAGCTTGGGGCGGGCACAGACCCGGTCGAAGGAGCGGCGCTTGCGATGGCAATACTTAACGAGCTTAATACGCGGGGCGTAAGGACCATGGCGACTACGCACTATGCCGAGTTAAAGGCCTATGCGCTGACGACGCCGGGGGTTACAAACGGGTCGTGTGAATTTGATGTTGAGACCTTAAAGCCCACCTACCGCCTGCTTATAGGAGTACCCGGAAAGAGTAATGCTTTTGCGATAACAAAGAGACTCGGGATGAGCGAAACCGTGCTTATGAGCGCAAGGTCTCTGGTCGGAGATAAGGACAGAAGCTTTGATGACATACTGACAAGGCTTGACGAGCTGAGGCTTGAGGCAGAGCAGGCGAGAAACGATGCCGAGGCTGCAAAGGCTGAGGCTGAGAGCTTAAGGAACGGACTTAAAACCGAGAAAGAAAAGCTTGAAGCCTTCAGGGAAAAGGAGCTTGCAAAGGCAAAAGAGGAAGCAGAGGAAGTGCTCGGTTCCGCAAAGGAATATGCGGACGAGCTCATCCGTAAGATGAACAAGCTGAGCCGGGGCGATGGCAATATGCGTGAACTCGAAGAAGAAAGAAGGGAATTAAGGCATAAGCTTAACGAGCTTGGTAACAGCAGAAAACAGGAGAATATAAGAACTTCAAGTCATAAGGCGGAAGATTTCAGGGTCGGCGACAGCGTGCATGTTATCAGCATGAACCTTGACGGAACAGTACACAGCCTTCCGAACAAGAAGGGCGAGTGCATCGTGACCATGGGTATCATGCAATATAAGTGCAAGATAAGCGATCTTGAGATCCTTAAGGACGAGGTAAAACTCCCCGAAAAGCTTGAAAAAAGCGGCGCAGGACAGATCAGGATGTCTAAATCCTACAGCATATCACCGGAAATCAACCTTGTCGGAAAGTATCCGGACGATGCGGTCGCAGAGCTTGAAAAATATCTCGACGACGCCTATATAGCGGGAATACCCTCAGTCAGGATAATCCACGGGCGTGGGACCGGTGCGCTTAGGACTGCGGTCCAGAACTACCTTAAGAGAAACAGGAACATAAAAAAGTTCCGCAACGGTGAATTCGGCGAAGGAGACGCCGGCGTGACTGTGGCGGAATTCAAACAGAACTGATAACAGATAATAATAAGGAAAAGGACAAAAACCATGAGCAATGAACAGAAAATACTGATAGTGGATGATGACAGCCACATCGCGGAACTTGTGGATCTTTATCTGACAAAGGAATTTTTCAAGACAAAGATAGTGTATGACGGCATCGATGCGGTTAAAGCCTTTGAGGAATTCAAACCCGACCTTATACTGCTGGACCTTATGCTTCCGGGCATGGACGGCTATGAGGTCTGCAAGAGGATAAGGCAGACCAGCCAGGTTCCGATCATTATGCTTTCGGCAAAAGGCGAGACCTTTGACAAGGTACTGGGGCTTGAGCTCGGAGCGGACGACTATGTGCAGAAGCCTTTTGACAATAAAGAGCTTGTCGCAAGAGTAAAGGCGGCCCTTAGAAGAAGCAAGCCGGTTCCTGCCGCACCACAGGAACAGGGCAGTTCCGTTGTCAAGGATGAGAAGGCTGTTTCATACAAGGATCTTTATCTAAGCCTTACAAACTACACCTGCATCTACCGCGGTGAAAGCATCGCCCTTCCTCCGAAGGAGTTTGAGCTTTTGTTTACGCTTGCAAGCCATCCGAATCAGGTATTTAACCGCGAGCAGCTGCTTGACAAGGTCTGGGGATATGACTATATCGGCGACACAAGAACCGTCGATGTTCATATCAAGCGCGTAAGGGAAAAGATTCATGACGGCGAGGAATGGTCGATCGGTACCGTCTGGGGCGTAGGCTACAAATTTGAAGTTAACAAGAGGTTATAAACAGGGATGTTTAGAGGAAAGCTTTGGAAAAAACTGCTGATAACCTTTCTGAGCGTGACCCTTGTCTTTTTTCTTCTGATCAACTATCCCATGAAATACTGGCTGTACGAAAAGGAAAGCGAAAGGGTTGAAAAGGAACTGAAGTCCGCATCCGGATACTGTGATACGCTTCTCAGGGAATCGATGGATAACGAGGCATTTGTGAAAAGCCTTGGCATGTTTGATGCCTATTCGGATATCAGGGTCATGATCGCAAACGGCGATGGGATCATCAGCTCCGACACAAGAAGGGACAATATCGGCCGTGATGTATATAAGGTTTATCCCGGACTCAGGAAGAAATTCTATTCGAGAACGAGAATGAACGGGCTGATCCGTGAAACCAGCTCCGTATATGTTACCGAGGTGCATGCAACGGGCGGGATAGATAACCTTGTCCTGCTGGTATATGATAATGCCAATCTCAATAATTATGTCGAGGAAGGAGTCTACAGGCTTAATATACTTGGTATGGTATTTACCGGAATTTTCCTGGTGGTCATGGCAATCTACGGAATATACTACACAAGGGTTATCCGCTACATGATAAAGACCACGGCGCATTATGCCGACGGAAAGTTCGAGGAAAGGCAGACAAGAAGGAAGTTTTCGGACGAGAACCAGGAGCTCGCAAATGCGATCGACTACCTTGCAGAAAAAACAGAGGGGCTTGTCGATTACCAGAAAACCTTCATTGCCAACGTATCCCATGACTTCCGTTCGCCCCTCACATCCATCAGAGGCTATACGGTTGCGATGAAGGATGGCACGATACCGTATGAAAATCAGGCAAAATACCTGGATATAATCCTTTTCGAGACCGACCGTCTTGCGGGGCTTACACAGAACCTTCTTGACCTCAACGAATTTGACAACAATGCCATCAGGCTTAATCTTACGGACTTCAACCTTTGCGGCATGGTAAAGCAATCGGCCGCAACCTTTGAATCGATCTGCGCAAGCAAGAAGCTGAAGATGAGGCTTATTTTCTCCGAGAAGGAAATATGGGTAAAGGCCGATAAGCAGAAGATACAGCAGGTGCTGCATAACCTTATCGATAACGCGATCAAGTTCAGTAACGAGGACTCGAAGGTGGAGGTAACGGTCACCGCGCGTGAAGGTACGGCCTATGTTTCCGTAAGGGACTATGGTATCGGAATCCCGAAGGAGTCCATTAACCAGGTTTGGGAAAGAT
>DFFN01000208.1 GCA_002369525.1 Lachnoclostridium sp. UBA3775
CGAGGATATATACCAACAAGCCGCGTACCACAGGCTCCGGCTATAAAGGCATAGCTTCCCAGCCCGATCCGAACAAGGCTCCCGACATGGTCGAGGGTCTTATCGCCATGAGAAAAATGCACATACGCGCCATTGCCGAAAGCGGCCTGACCGCTGCCGACGAAATGCTCTACCCTGAAAACTGGGGCTATGTTGAGGATCTTCTCTCCTATGTTGCCATCGGCGCAAGGTCTGTCGAGGATCAGCAGCACCGTCTGACCGTGTCGGGCTTTGACGTGGCCAGCGGCATGAAAAACCCTACCAGCGGCGACTACTCCGTAATGTTCAACTCCGTATATGCCGCACAGCATCCCCATCACTTTGTTTACCGGGGCTTTGAGGTTCAGACCACGGGAAACCCTCTTGCCCATGTAGTGCTCAGGGGCGCCGTTAACAAACACGGAAATGCCCTGCAGAACTATCACTATGAAGACCTTATCCTTGTTCACCGGATGTATGAGGAAAGAAACCTTCAAAACCCCGCGGCCGTCATTGACTGCAACCACTCCAATTCCGGCAAACAGTTCAGGGAACAGATCAGGATCAGCAAGGAAATACTTCATAACCGTAAGCTCTCTCCCGAGATCAGAACGCTTGTAAAGGGCCTGATGATCGAAAGCTATATCGTCGAAGGCGCACAAAAAATCGGTGACGGAATTTACGGAAAATCCATCACCGATGCATGTCTGGGCTGGGAGGACAGCGAAAGGCTCATCCTCGAGATTGCCGAACTTTGCTGAATTACAGATCAAGGATATTGTTTTTTATACCGGCCCCGTTTATCTCGTCTATATTGCCGTTGATGCGGGGCTTGTTAACAACAGAGATTCTTTGTCTGCCCACAAGGCTTTTCCCTTCATTCTGTCTGGCACTTCCCAGATACGGGTTATGTTTTTTCTCATCTTTTGTCGCATTCATGGAAATACACTTCTTTTCACATGTCTGAAGCTCGGTTACGGTACTGTCAAGCTTTTCTATCTTTTCGTTTACCCTTTCAAGTTTTTCCTTCATCTTTAAGGCATACTTGATTTTTCTGACTTCGGCATTATTTTCAAGTCTCTTAAGATTTTTTTGGGATTCTTTCAGCAGGTCCGAAAATGTCTCTCCCGATTCCAAAGCCGTATTTCCTTTGCCGTTCGCTATTTCTTTTTTATACAGATCGATCTCGGCCTTGGTCGTAAGGTATTCCTCATACTTGCTTTCTTCTCCTCCAAAGCTTTTCCTGGTCGTATCGTCAATATATTTTTGCAGAGAATCCAAAGCCTGCTTAACTGTCTTTTTAAAGGAACTGAACTGCGGACACTTTTTTACCATTTCCTTGCTGCATACGGATTCCTTATTTGCAAGAAGCCTCATGTCCGGCATTTTTTCTTCAAACTGAAGGATTTTATTGCAGGCCTTTGCAGAATTTTCAAAAAGGGCATCTTTTCTATAGTTCTTCTCCTGCTTTACGGAAGCATCCAGTTCCGAAAATTCCTGCAGTTCCCTTTTTAGCCTCCCATAATATTCTTTTGAAAAGTCAGCCGACATTTTGCAGCCCGAATACAGAAGGTTATTGAATGCAAATCCCATTCCCGATTTATAGTCGGATTCGGCAATAATACGTCCGAAAAGATTACTGTCACTTGTTCGGAAATCATTATGTGAAAGCTGCTCGTTTACAAAAAACTTATCCATTTCCTCATCGGGAACTATTCTCGGAATCTTTTTGTCAATATACAAAGGATCCTTGACGTTCTTGTAGGCTTTTTCTATCATAACCAGCTTTTGCTGAAGATCCTTAAATCTGTTTATCGTATTTTCTATCTCAGGTTTACTGAGACCATATCCCTGCATCAACACCTCAAGCACTTCAGGTTTGGTATTTTTTACCGCATCGGCCATGGACTTTGGAATGATCCTGAGAGTTGAGATTTTCGGACCGTAAGGCAGATTACCCACCTCCTCGTAGGAACCGAAGCAGGCATCATTGTCTATTGCCATTCCTTCCGAAACCTTTCCCTTCATATCAAAAGACAGGAATAAATTGCCGGGATGACGGTCTCCGTTACCGGTTATATAGTCATGGAACTGAATGCTGGCTATGCTCTTTACCATTCCCTTGCAGTCCTCATACGAATTACCGTCTCTTTTGGTCATCAGACTTTCAACTCCGGCAGCCGAAGGGTCATGTCCCTTTGCCGGCATCATCATGACACCGTCTATTGTAACATCCTCCCCTTTTTTTCTGGTTTTGATCTTCATTTTCTCGGAATATGCAAAGTATTCTCCGCAGCCGAGTATATCAGCCATAACGGAGGTCAGTGCATTTCTTTTGCTGATGTCGCTGTTAAGGGGAATCCCGTTCATCTCCTTAATGTCAAGAGCATATTTTTCCTTTAAAATGGCACTCACATAATCAATATATGCATAAAACTGCTCCTGATTTTTTACAGCTTTCAGACTGTTTTTTGCATGCTCCGCTTCATTACCGGTTTTTATGCTAAGCGTCTGTCTCATCATTTTTTTTGTGGTGTTTATTCCGTATGACGCTCCGAACAATTCAGGATTTCTGAACAGAAGCTGAGATAAGCCCGTATCGCCGTTACCATAGATCGTCGCATCTTCATACTCAAGATTTTTGATAAATTCTTTGGCACCGGGATATTTTTCTTTCAGCTCCTTCTTCAGCTGCCCGCTTTTTTCTTCAAGCAGCAATGCGCCGATTTTGTTATCGCTGGACTTTGATCTGGTAAAAAAACCGACAGCAGCATCTCCCTTTTGTACACCGGCTACCGGCTCATCCTCTACGATAAAGTTTACCTTGTATCTTACATTCTGGCCTTCGCCTACAGACGAAAGAGAAGAAAATTCTTTTTCCGAAATTTCGATCGTCCTTGTTCTTGAATTCTCGTAAAACTCTTCGATATTCATTTTGCGGGCGCCGGGCTTTGTCTCGAGCATTCTTTTATAACGCTGAAGAGCGGCATAGTCCTTCGAAAAGGCCTTGATCGTCTTTTTCAGGCTTTCAGCCACATTTTTATTGGTGTCTTCTTTTTCCTTATACTCATTCTTAAGCTCAGTGCCCAGATCCTCATACAGTTTTATGAGCATATTTACTTCTTCCATGCCGAGCTTTTTCTTGGAATTCTTTTCTTTCTCGTCGTTATCCGGAAGGATCAGAGTATTGATATTGTTTTCGTTATTTTCCGTATTCAGCTCTTCAATATAATCGACAAGCGCGGTGGCCGCCTTATTATTGTATTTTTTATATTCCTCGTATCTTTTTTCAACTTTTTTGGGTTTGGGCATTTTTTTCCCTCCTGGTCAGGCTTTTGACAGCATTATACTGCATTTTTATTGTCTGTCGAAATATTTTTTTCCGGCATCCGGCCAGAAATACGTGCGCAGATAACCGTCGGTGGAAACTACCACAAAATCATTTGTGGCTTCAATGTAGT
>DFFN01000085.1 GCA_002369525.1 Lachnoclostridium sp. UBA3775
TTGATGATTTTATGGATGATTTCTTCGGACCGGCTCACAGAGGCGGAAGAACAAATGAAAATGCAAGACCTGAGAGACGTCCCGCACATTACGGAAATCCGGCTGCAAATCTTATGAAGACCGATATCGTTGAAAAGGACGACGGTTTTGAGCTGGAGATAGATCTTCCGGGTTACAGGAAGGAAAATGTGAAGGCCGAGCTTAAGGACGGTTACCTTACCATAAAGGCCGAAAAGAACGAGAACAAAGAAGACAAGGACGAGCAGGGCAGATATATCAGGCGCGAAAGATATGTCGGCAGCTGCTGCAGAAGCTTCTATGTCGGAGAAGAGCTTGATGAAACCGATATCAAGGCTAAGTTTGAGGACGGTATACTGAAGCTTACGGTGCCTAAGAAGGAACGAAGGCCTGAGGTAGAAGAGAAGAAGTATATTATGATTGAATAATAAGAACAGTTAAAAAAAGATGAAAGCGGATTTTTAAGAGAACCCTGCCCGGTAAAAACCGGGTGGGGTTTTTGATGTGTTGGAAAAATGCGGAGAAATGAAGGAAAAATGGAAACTGAAATATTAAGGACGTGGAGCTGCTTTGATAACAAGCATCTCATGATAAAAAAATAACAAAAATGACCATTCAAAATGCAATAATATTTTACATATTAGCAGTTTGCAATTATTTGCCGAGCCGAGACAGGAAACGCTATACTTTTATTTACTTTTTGATTCCAAAGTATTATATTAAAAATGTAATGAAAAGGAAAGACACTTTTATTTAGCAATGTGTCAAAGAGTAATAAAGTCGAGGGTTGACCTCGGAAGTAATTCAGGTAATAAGAGATGAACGACAATATGAGTATGAAAAAGAAAAACAGAGGGTTTACCCTTGTGGAATTGATTGTTGTAGTTGCCATAATTGCGGTTCTGGTCGGTGTACTGGCTCCGGCATATCTTAAATATGTTGAGAAGTCGAGGCTGGCAGCGGATCAGGCTGTTTTTGATAATTTATACAAAGCACTTATTGCGGAGTATTCCCTTGGAGGATATGATGACACTCAAGTTTTTAATGAATGTTTTGGAGGAACAACAAGTACCAATCATCATGATATAGATATGTGTGTAAAGGGTGAGCAGATACTTGAAGTAAATGCAAAGGGTGAAATATCTTTTACACAGAATAAAAGTAATTTTGTTCCGGGAACTTTTTTGTATGATGCATTAAATACTGCAGGATTGGATTGCGAAAAGTTAAAAAGTGGAAAAAAAATCAAGTTATTTAAAAGTAAAACGTTCAAAAAGGTAATCCTAAAGAAAGAACCATCTAAAAAATATTGTCATATAATGATCACCATAAGTGAAAGTGATCAGATTAAGGTGTGGCTCGGTAGTCAAGGATATCAGGATTTTAGACTTGGTGGAGTAAAAACAAATGCTCAATCAGCTAAATCGATGCCGGATGCTAGATTTTCGGCGGGTGGTGTATTATATAAGACTAAAAATGATATGGAAGCAAGTCTTTATAAGACTACTGCTTATTACAAGTGATTCTGCTGGAATTGTAAAGGGCGGAGCTTGAATGCTCCGCCCTTTTTTGCTTTCTTATTTTTTGAATTTTGCTCGTGTGTGTATTTTTACAGCTCTTTCCCTGTCAGCATTTCATATGCCTCAAGGTACTTATTTATAGTCTTTTCTGCGATGTCTGCGGGAAGAAACCATTTCTCAGGCTCTTCCTTGTTTGCATTCGCATCGGATTTCAGCCAGTCTCTTGCAAACTGTTTGTCAAAGGAAGGCTGTGACTTGCCGGGCTCATAAACATTTGCGGGCCAGAAACGTGAAGAATCGGGAGTGAGCATTTCGTCGCCGAGCACGATCTCGCCGTCTTCGTTAAGACCGAACTCAAACTTGGTATCTGCGATTATGATGCCGCGCTCAAGGGCATAGTCCGCACATTTCTTATAGAGGGCTATGGTGCAGTCGCGAAGCTTGGTCGCATATTCCTCGCCCTTGCCGGGAAAAGCCTTCTCAAGATGAACGATGCTCTGCTCGAAGCTGATGTTCTCGTCATGGTCGCCGAGCTCTGCCTTGGTGGAAGGAGTGTAGATGGGCTCGGGGAGCTTGTCGCTTTCCTTAAGTCCTTCGGGAAGAGTGATTCCGCAGACGGTGCCGTCCTTAACATAGCTCTTCCAGCCCGAACCAGTGATGTAACCGCGCACGATGCATTCAACGGGGAGCATGGTGAGCTTCTTGACCATCATGGACTTGCCTTCAAACTCTGCCTTGCGGAAGAACTCGGGCATGTCCTTTACATCTGTGCTTATCATGTGGTTGGGTACGATGTCTTTTGTGAAGTCAAACCAGAATTTAGACATCTGGGTGAGAACCGTACCTTTTTTTGTGATCTCGTTTTTTAGTATGTAGTCAAAGCAGGAGATACGGTCGGTGGCAACCAGAATCAGAGCGTCGCCGACATCATAGATTTCTCGTACCTTGCCTTCTTTAATGGGGGTGTATTCTGTCATGATGATCTCTCTTTCCGAACATTTTTTGTTCATTTTTGTACGGAGGGCTCTAAAATAAAAAGCCGCCCGTCAGGACAGCTTTTATTTTATAATCATTTTTGTTTTTAGTCAACAGATATTTGGGCTTTTTTGTACAATTGTTGCCGCTTCAGTCAACTCTTTTCTTTCCGTAGAAGAAGAGTGCGACGGTTCCGGGGCCGGTATGGGAGCCTATAGTTGCGCCGATATCGAAGATTCTTACCTTTCCCTTCATTGCGGGGAACTGTTCTTCGATGAGACCGGCAACTGCCTGTGCGTCCTCGAGGCATTCGGAATGGCTGATGAAGCATTTTCCGTCATAATTAACACCGTTGTCGGCACATTCAACCATTTTTTCAACTATACGTTTGATAACTTTCTTTTTGGACTTGATCTTTTCGCGGGGGATAAGGCAACCCTTGTAATCCACGTTGAGAAGAGGGCAGATGTTAAGGATAGTTCCGATTAGGCCTGCGGCCTTCGAAACCCTGCCGCCCTTGATATAGTAGGTGAGATCCGAGGAGAAGAACCAGTGGTTGATATTGAGACGGTTATCGTTGGCATATTCCGCAACCTCATCAATAGTGCAGCCCTTGTCGCGAAGGTCTGCAAGATAATCCATTAAAAGGCCGTAACCGCTTGATGCTGCCAAAGAATCGATTACTATCAGCTTGCGGTCCGGATATTTCTCGGAAAGCTCCCTCTGGGCGATCAAAGCGGAGTTGATGGTTCCGGAGATTCCCGAGGAAAGAGTAAGGTGAAGTACGTCCTTGCCTTCCTTTAAAAATTCCTCAAAGTAGTCTGTATATTCGCCTACGCCGATCTGGGAGGTCTTTGCGTCGGCACCTGCGGCCATGCGCTTATAGCGGTCGGCATGCGATATCGAAGCGCCGAGGTCGTCAAGGTACTGGACGCCTCCGAGCTCAAAATGAAAACAGATATAATGGATGTTGCGTTTCTGAAAATATTCTTTGGAAAGATCTGCGGTGGAACAGCAGCTTAGAATGAAATCACTCATGTTAAAATCCTTTCGTATTACAAAACAAGAAGGCTGATAGCCTGATTTTCAAAAACTATTATATATGTTTATAAAAAATATTTCAAGTGGTTTTTTAAACTATGTGGATTTATTGAACAGAAAAGTGTTTTTTGTTGACAAAAAAGAGAGTTCTTCATATAATTATTGAAAATGTTTATAGAAAAACGGAAGGTCGGATAAAATGAGTATAAGTGAACAGGCAAAAAAGATGAAGCTTGCGGCACCGTTTCTTGCGGCAAGCAGCAACGAGCTTAGGAATCAGGCCCTTTTGGCCGTCGAAAAGGCACTTGTCGACAATAAGGCCGAGATTTTTGCGGCAAACGCGAAGGATCTTGAGAATGCAAAGAAGAACAATATTGCGGAAGCGATAGTAAAGAGGCTTAAATTTGACGAGGGCAAGATGAAGTCCTGCATTGACGGGCTTAAGCAGCTTCGCGGGCTTTCGGATCCTCTCGGAAAGGTAAGTCTGCTCCGCGAAATGGATTCCGATATGGTTTTAAGGCGCGTAAGCGTGCCTATCGGCGTGATCGGCGTCATCTTTGAGGCAAGACCGGATGCTCTGGTGCAGATTTCGGCGCTTTGCATTAAAAGCGGAAACTGTGCGATACTTAAGGGAGGAAAGGAAACTGCCGAGAGCAACAGAGTGCTTTTTAAGATTATAAGGAACGCCGTAGCATCGGCAGGATTACCCGCCGAGTGCATGATGCAGTGCGAGCTGCACTCCGAGATTGATGAGCTTTTAAAGTGCGAGAAGGAGGTTGACCTTCTTATACCGCGCGGCTCAAATAAGTTTGTGCAGTACATAATGAACAACACGAAGATACCCGTGATGGGCCATGCAGACGGAATCTGCCATATATATGTTGATGAAGAGTACGATCAGAAAATTGTGCTGCCGATAATCATCGATGCAAAAACCCAGTATACGGCGGCCTGCAATGCGGTTGAGACTGTGCTTGTAAATGAAAAGGTTGCACAGAGCTTCCTGCCGGAGCTTAAAGCGGCATGTGATGAGGCCGGAATCGTAATTAACGGCTGTGAAAAGACAGCGGAATATATAAAGGTTGCAAAGATCCTTTCCGGCGAGGATTTCAGACATGAATATCTTGCCAAGGAAATGTCGGTTAAGATCGTTTCAGGCGTCAGGGAGGCCGTAGAACATATTAATTACTACGGTTCGCACCATACAGACTCGATAATTACCGAAAACGATGAAAATGCGGCATATTTTGAGCAGATGGTTGATTCCGCAGGAGTATACCGCAATATGTCAACAAGATTCGCCGATGGTTTCCGCTACGGGTTCGGAGCCGAGGTGGGTATTTCAACCTCGAAGCTCCATGCAAGAGGACCTGTCGGGCTTGAAGGGCTTGTTACCTATAAATACATAATCGAAGGCCACGGAAATATCGTCGCCGATTATGCCGAGGGCAGAAGGCAGTTTAATTTTAAGGATTTATGATCGTCATTATTCCTTAAGCCTTATACAAATTCATAAAAATATGCCGAATAAGGCGCAAGCTTCAGATTTACGGGGCCGTTTACAACAAACGGTTCCGTATTTTTTTTGCTGTTGCCGTCATATTCCTCCCAGTCTGAAGATAGTACGGGCTTTAATGAGCATTCGTAGTCGAGGCAGAGCTCATAATCCTGCTCAAAATAGGAAAAATTGAAGATGCAGAGCATGCACTGCTCGTCGCTGTTACGGCGGAAGGCGTAGATCAGCCTTGTTTCATCGTGACAGTCCACCCATTCAAAACCGTTTTTCTCATAGTCCCACTTATAGAGGGCAGGGCTCTTAAGGTACAGGTTGTTAAGCTCCTTTGCAAAACGGTGGAAGGCATCGTGTATCGGATATTTGAGTATATCCCAGTCCTGACCTCGTTTTTCGTCCCATTCGCGCAGCTGACCGAGCTCGTTTCCCATGAAGTTCAGTTTTTTGCCGGGATGGGCAAACATGTACATGTAAAAGGCACGGGCCTGAGTGAATTTGCCTTCGTAAAGATCGCTCATTTTCTGGACTATGGTTGCTTTTCCGTGAACAACCTCGTCATGCGACAAAGGTAGAATGAAGTATTCGCTTGAAAAATACATCATCGAGAATGTGAGCTTGTGATAGATCTCGCCGCGGTAATCCGCCGAGGTTGCAAAATAGGAGAGGGTGTCGTTCATCCAGCCCATGTCCCATTTATAGTCAAAGCCGAGGCCACCGTAGCGGGTGGGCTTGGTGACGCCGGGATATGAGGAGGAGTCCTCGGCCATGAGCATTATGCCGGGATTACGGTAGCGCAGGCCGTCGTTCATTGTTTTGAGAAATTTCAGGGCGTTTGTATTGACACCGCGGTTTGAGTTTCCCTGCCAGTAGATCAGGTTGCCGACCGCATCCATTCTAAGCCCGTCGAAGTGGAAATCCTTAAGCCAATAATTGGCAGACGACTGTAGAAAGGAGCAGATTTCGCCCTTGGAGTGATTAAAATTGCAGGAACCCCATTCATTGAAGCCGATAGAAGCATGGGGATATTCAAACAAGGCGGTGCCGTCAAACTCACGGAGACCGTAGTAGTCCACGGCAAAATGCACCGGTATGAAATCAAGGATCACCGCGATGCCGTTTTTATGGCATTCATTGACAAAAAACCTGAGCCCGTCCGGTTCGCCGTAACGAGCGGTAGGGGAGAAGTAGCCTGTGGACTGGTAGCCCCAGGACTGATCGCAGGGGTATTCGTTTAACGGCATGATCTCGAGAGCATTGTAGCCGTACTCCTTGAGGTAGGGAATCAGCAGAGGCGCAAGCTCTTCATAGCTGTACCAGCCGCCTTCGGGGTCCTCGTCATCCTTTTTCTTCCAGGAACCGAAGTGGAGCTCGTATATGTTCATCGGGCACTGCTTCATGTCCCCGCGCCTTGCCATCCATTCGTCGTCGTCAAAGACAAAATGACGGTCATAAATTATCGAGGCGGTCCCGGGACGGAGCTCGGAATAAAATGCATAGGGGTCGGCATGCTCGGTCGCGCCCCCTCTACTGTTGTAGATTTTATATTTGTAAAGGTTTCCGGCTTTGGTATCAGCTACGCTTGTTTCCCAGAAACGTCCGTCTGCGCAGCGGTTCATCGGGATTTCAAACCAGTCGTTAAAGTCACAGATAAGTGTAACTCCTTTTGCATTCGGGGCATAGACGCGAAATGTCGTGCCTCCGAAATATGTGTGGGCGCCGAGATATTCATGGGCTTCAAATTCAAGACCCTTGTAAAAATTGCCGATATCCATTGTGATGTTCCTTTCAACAGAATTTTATATTTTTTTGATTACCACATTTTTTTATATGACGAAGGAGAAATGCCCTCTGCCTGCTTAAATTTGCGGGAAAAATAGGGTAAATCCTTGAAACCGCATTCGACGGCTATGGTCTCAAAGTCCTTGTCGGTAAAACGGAGCAGCCTTTTCGCGTGATTTATTCTTACCCTTAAGATAAAATCCGACAAAGAAACTCCGAAATGTTCGGTAAAACTTCTTGACAAGGAGAATTTATTCATGAAAAAAAGGTCGGAAAGCTTGTCGAGGCTGATTTTTTCGCCATGATGATTTTCAATATAGGTAGCAATGGAACGTATGATTCTTGCCTTCGAAGTGCTTTTGTCAATATCGAATTTGCTTCCTTCACGGCTGATATGAGCGATCAGACCGGTAAGTCTGGCGCTGATGTCGAGCTCGGTTGCAAACAAGGTACTTTCTCCGTTCTCGGTTACATACTTAATGATGAATGCATACGGATCGGTGTTCGACGGGGTAAATGCGCATCTGCCGCCGTCATTAAGGTATTCGCAGTACAGAACATCGGAGTTTTCGCAGGAAAAATATATCCATGTCAGCGAGCAGCCGACGTCGGATGCTATCATCTGAAAGGACAGCCTGCAATCGATAAATACACAGTCACCCTGTCTGAGTTTATAGGACATGTCATTGTACCTGAGTTCACCCTTTCCTTCATCAACAATAAAGAAAAGAAGAGCAGGCATAACGTTCCCTCTTGTAGCATGTGCTTTTTTTGACCTGACATATCCGGTTTCAAGAGGATAGAGCAGGTTGTTTTTGGCAAAAGCAGAGGAAGAATAGATTTTTCTTTCGGTAAATTCGTTCTCGTTGTCTGTAATCATGTTTTCCCCGCAAAAAAGTGAAATACCATTTGTTAACAAAAGAAACTGAAAAAAATTATGAGTTTCCCAAACAATATATGGTTATGCAACTATTATATACCATACAATATGTAATAATCAAGACATAAAATGTTCATATTTTGCAAGATAGTCCAAATTTATGTCAATATTTACAATTGATTTTTTTGAAAATACTTGGTACAATATAACAAACTATTTTTATCGTAGGACCAGTGTGCCTAAATGCCGGAAAAAGCAGGAGTGCATACCTACATAAGACTATGGTAATAAGGAGGACTTGGAATGAAGTTTGGTAAAGTGACAAAAAGAGTGATTGCGTTGATGCTTTCCCTTGTTTTGATTGTGTCTACAATCGTAGTACATGATGACGGATGGGTGGTTAAAAAAGCAATTGCCGCGGGAGAAGAATCATCTCTTCCGGCAACTTTTGATTCTGCAAGTGCCGTAAACTATGCTACAATACTGGGGCGTGCAACGGATTTCGGTATTTTGGCTAGGTATTTTGAACAAAAAGACCATATGGAATCTACCTTTGCAATCGGTACTTATAGGAGAAGTACAGGGGCCCCGAGTACTATTGATTTGATCCCGCCGGGATCAACGGCACAGTTCTTGATCGGTGCAGTTGATAAATCAAGTCCGAGTACTCCTTTCATATGGGTTGACGGAAATATTCCGGGAACAATGAATTTTGAAGCCGATCCCGATGTTTTGAAGAATTTTGCGAAAACAAATGAAACCCGGTATGCCGGTGATTATATTACGGTTGATCATCCGAATGTACTTGCGGTGGCAAATGACAAAACAATGGACAACATCGAAAGGATGATTGAGAATGTATATGAATCATCTGATGACATCCAGAAGAAAATAGATGACGGCTTTGGCGTTGATTATAGAATGGTTTCTAATAAAGTAGGAACTGATAAGCTGCAGATTAATCTTGTGGGTGATACCTTTAAGAATAAGGTCGTCTATATAGATGTTGATAAGGACCTTCTGGGATATATAAAGACTTCATCGGGACTGTTAATCAATAAAGACTCTTCTACAGTTGTAGTGTTTAACATATCTGATAAAAGTGTTGATAACTCTGAAGATGAGATCCAAATGGACAAATTTTTGGTCTCTGTCGATAATGGTACATCGTGGCACGAAACTACGAAATATGCCTTGAGTGATATTGCGGACGGCGGACTTGCATTTACAGATAAGGAAATCTGCCAGAAACTGATATTCAACTTTAGAACCGAGAATCCGATAGGACTTCGAAATACCTCCGGACTTGTTATTGCTCCAAAGAGCAAACATGTAAGGGTGTTGGGAACTTCGGCAGGATGGATTGTAACAGAAAGCTTCAGTAATGACAGCGGAGAGTGGCACTTTATATATAATGGCGGTAATCAGGAAGTTCAGACCGACGGAAAAGGTCAGATACATTTTGCTGCCAGAAAAGCAGTTACAGAAAAGTATGAAGGTAAGAACACAGTAGAGGATACGTCGGTATTTATTGAGAAGGATACCTTTACCTTTGATTTTATTGATACAACTAACAATAGAAATGAACTTCTGGGTAAGGTTAATAATTTTGCAACAAATACGATAAAGTTTCCTACTCTTGAGTTTGTAACAGACAGTATTACGAGAAAAAGTTTCGCTGCAGAGGATGCTACCTATCCTCAGACTACTAAATATGATGGAAATATCAATAATGGTTTTTTCCCAACATTAGATTCCAGGTTTAAAGAGCTTTTACAGAACGATCCTGAAAATCTTAGAATTGCTTTTTCTGCAGAAAAGAGTGATTACCGCGTACAAGGTGATACTTTAAATCTTATAGTAAATAACAATGTTGTGGCATCGTTCAACGTAAATGAATGGAATTTCTCTAAGACATATACGGGAACTGAATTCCTTGAGCTTATTGGAATAAATGCTTCACAGGTGAACAGTGTGACATTTAACGGTAGTTTTAATCGGGATATTAATAATTTGAATTATAATACGAAATCCACTTTTGACTATTCAAGAACCGATTACATCAGTTATAAAAAGGCAGATAAATTTGACAAAACTTTTATAGATGCTTTTAAGGCTGATCCTTCCAGAGTTAGAATCGAATTTTCATACAATGAGCCTGATTCAAGCCATAGCAACTGGGAAAATATCGGGATTATTGTAAATGGTCAAAATGTCAAAATGCTCACCGTACAGCCCGGAACAAACAATGTCGTGATTTCCGGCAACGAATTGCTCGGGTATCTTGGAAGCATTGACAAAAACGATGTTAATACTTTAGGAATTGATTTTTATAACGGCGTAATCCCCGGCAATGTAAGTTATAGGATAAATACACCTTATGAAAATACGGAAGCAGATTATTATGTGGCAGATGGAACCGACAAAACCTTTACATACAGAATAGTAGAGGAAAACGCCGGTGGTGTTGACATGCCCGGTGTACTGAATTCCACAGGAAACATTGATATCACCTTGAATGTAAGGAGCGTTGACGGTGTTCTTAAATATACGGTATCTTCGGTTACGAAGCTTGGGGATAAAAACAATACTGTGTATAAAACAAATACCAATGTTCCGATGTCCGGTATCGAATTTACTCTCGGTGCATTCTTCAACTTGAAGAATGGTGCTTTTGAGTTTGAAAAAATTAACGGCTCTGAGGAATTACTGGGCGGCGCAAGGATAAAACTTGAAAGAACGGACGATAATAAGAAACTGTATTCCTATGGATATGGTGATGAAAGAAATATCAATGCTACTCAGAACGGGAGAGCTGTCGGAAACATGAGCGATGGTGCGGAAAGACAGGTTGACGGTCAGGGAAGAGGAACATATAATTACTTCTATTTTAATTCATCATCAGAATATAAGACCGTTATCAGCAATCTCCCTAAAGGCAGCTATAAACTTTCAGAGGATATGCCTCGGAGCGAGAGAAACATACGCGATAACTATGAAAAAGCTGCTGACATCAGTTTTACAGTTGATAAAAATGGTGTAATAACCGTTGATGGTGATGACTCTCCTTCTACAAGCATACATATGACGGATCTCAGAAAAGCTAAGATTGTTATCAGTAAGCTTAAAGAAGACAACACCACAAGAGTAGAAGGCGCTGTACTTCAGATTTATGACTTGTCTACAAATCAGAAGGTTGGTGCACCTATAAACACAAAGACAGATAAAGATGAAACCAGAGATATCATTGAAGGAGGATACTATTTAAAGGAAGAAACAACCCCTGAAGGATATGTTACCGCCGATCCTATTAACTTCTATATTGAATCTGACGGAAAAGCATATGATGAAGAAGGCAACTTATTTCCTGACAACAAGATTGTCATGATTGATAAGGAAAAGAGCACAGAACCTGAAACCGGTTTCATCAACCTTACAAAGACTATTAAAGGAGCTGTTACAGCTAAAGACCTTTCGGACCTTAAGTTTACCATTAAGAATGGATCCGAGACGGTTACTGAACTTGAATTTGGAAAAGATTTCGAGGATACCGACAATGACGGAGTATGGACTCTTAAGAATGCAATTCAGGTAACACCGGGAAGTAATTATACCGTTATTGAAACCCTTACAATAACTGATGGTTTTGAGGTAAAAGTTACCTATGCCATAGCTTCAGAAGGAAGCGAGCAGACGGTTAAGGGTGAGGGTGTAACAACATCTTCGTTCGAAGTAAAGAAAGATCAGACTGTAAACGTAGCTTACGAAAATGACTACACAAAGCCCGAAGAAACCGTAACCATCACCGCCAAGAAGAAGTGGGTTGATTATACCGGCAACGAACTGACAGCAGCTCCTACAGGCGCAAAGGTAACTTTCGCTCTGTATATTGACGGAGAAGTTTCGGGTCAGACTATTGTACTTGACGGTACAAAAGATGATAACGGTGAAGTTGATCCCTGGATCGCAAACTTTGGCGAGCAGCCGAAGAACAATTTTGCCGGCAATCCGATAACCTACTCGGTTGATGAGATTCAGAACTCTCCGGATGATGCAATCGTAGGCTACCCGGGATTCAGAAAGACCAATGATGATCCTGTAGCATATAACGAAGAAAGAGGAATTATCATCACTAACAAGCAGACCGTTACTCCACTTTCGGTTGAAAAGAGATGGGTAGATAACAATAATCAGGACGGTTTAAGACCTGAGAGCATTATGATGACTCTCAGCAACGGAACTGAGGTTACTCTCAACGAAGGTAACAAATGGACTGCAACCGTTGAAAATCTTCCTACCCATAAGAACGGCGAAAAAATCACTTACACCTGGTCAGAAGGCACAATGCCTAAAGGCTATTCTCAGACCGATGTAAGCTATGACGGCAATTTGACAATTTTTGAAAACAGCTATAATCCTGCAACTACCAGTCTGACCGTTAATAAGATTTGGAATGATAATAATAATCAGGACGGCATCAGACCTGATGTAGTAGTTGTTAAGCTTTTTGCTGACGGTGTGGACACTAAAACAATCCTTGAACTCAGTGAAAGTACCGGATGGACACGTACAATTTCGAATCTTCCTGTAAAGAAAGACGGTGTAGACATAGTTTATACGTGGCAGGAAACTGTACCTGTCGGCTATGAAGTAACATCGAGTACGGATGGCAGTGTTACAACACTTACCAATAAGCATGTACCTGAAACCGTTGACGTTACTGCTGTAAAGGCTTGGAAAAATGCAGACGGCACAACTGCAGCACCTTACGGAGCAAACGTTGTATTCACTCTTTTCGCAGACGGAGAAGAAGTTAGCGGTAAGAGTGTAACCCTTGACGGAACAGTTGACAAAAAAGGTGAGGCAGATGCGTGGACCGCAAGCTTCACAGGACTTCCTAAGAATAATCAGGGAACAGCAATTAATTATACTGTTAAGGAAACAACAGCATTTAGCGGCTATACCGCAGATAAGGAATCGGTAAAATCAGGTGAAACCATTACCAATACTCAGGATACCGGTTCCCTGAAGATCACAAAGACACTTTCGGGTGATGTTACAGCTGAAGAGGCAGAAGGCAAACTGAAATTCACAGTTAAGAACTCTGAAGGCAAGTTCCT
>DFFN01000201.1 GCA_002369525.1 Lachnoclostridium sp. UBA3775
ATGACCGCTTCGATACCTCTCCAAACGTGCTTTCTTAAGATACCACAAAAGAAAGCACTTGTCAACACTTTTTTAGACTTTTATTGTTCAGTTTTTACCTTTATTCCCTCAGCCGCAGAACAGATACCATCTGCCGTTATATTTCATTATGGCGATATCGTCGTCCATAAAGTCAAAGCCGGTGGTCATATCACCGGGTTCTTCCGGCATAAGTTCAAGACCGTCGGTGCTTATCACGCCTTCAAGACCCAGTTCTTTAAATATCGGCATGATGTCCTTTTCCTTTTCTTTATACTCCTCATAAAATTCGTCAAGATTCCATTCCATGATACTTTTTTCAGGGAAATCCCATGAGTTGAATACCTCATTTATAGCTGCAACCGACATGCCCTCATCATCAACCATCAGATATTCGGTAGCCAGCATCAGGCTGTCCGTTATGTTATCGGCTATTTCCGCCTTTTTCTCCTTAACGAAGGCTTCAATGCTTGCGGGTTTTCCGTTATTCAGCTCTATCCTGTTATACAAGGCCTTTATCTCGTCACCGTTCATAAGTGCGAAGACCTCATCTGCAGCCTTTGCGCTTATCTCGCTCATTTTTTCCCTGTCGCCCTCATAGAAAAATACCAGCTTTTCATAGGCATAGTATTTTTTCATCAGTGCCTTCCAGTTATCAAAAAAAGCCTCACTGCTTTCGAAGCCGTCACCGGCGGGTAAAAGATCACTTTCCTTTTCCTCAGACTCACTGCTTTCTTCAATGCTTTCCGCGCTGCCCTCTTCAGGCTCTGCCGCAGAACTGCTTTCTGCGCTGCCCTCTTCAGGCTCTGCCGCGGAGCTGCTTTCAATGACAGCACTGCTCTCAGACGGCAATGTTTCCTCCGATGCAGACGAAGAAGCATATGCAGGTTTATCGGATGTCTTCACGCTGCCGGAAGATTCCTTTGCACTTTCCTTTCCGCAGCCTGCCATTAAAGCCGCTGCCGCCATCACAAGCATCAGTTTCTTAATTTTCATGGTCAATTCTCCCGTTTCATTTGTTTTTTAACAGCGCACTTGCGATCACAAGATCCGAGGCCGTGGTTATTTTTATGTTTTCGGAACCGGTATCGCACAGATAAACACTGTCCTCTCCGTATTTTTCCGCAACCATGGCATCATCGGTAACCGATTCATCGCCTGCAGCAATTAATTTCTCATAAGCTTTTTTTATCAGTCCGTACTTAAAAACCTGCGGAGTCTGAACCTGCCAGAGCGAACTGCGGTCGGGTGTCTCCTTCACAATGCCCGAGGCATCCGCAACCTTAACCGTATCCTTTGCATGACAGGCTGCTATAACGGCTTTTTTTACCTTCACCTCTCCGTAAAGCTTTGATATCATCTCCGGTGTGATCAAAGGTCTTGCCCCGTCGTGAATAAAAACATAGGTCCCTGCTTTACCGGATGATTCTTCCGGCAAATCTTCACAAGCCTCAAGTCCGTTATATACCGAATTAAATCTTTCCTTTCCGCCGGAAACTATCTTTTTAACCTTTGTAAAACCATGTTTTTCAATGATTTCACTTTTTACATATTCCTCGTCTCCGGCCCCGCAGACCAGAACGATCTCATCCACGATGCTTTCCTCAAAGGCCTTCAGGGAATAGTAAATGACAGGCCTGCCGTCAAGATCCATATATTGCTTCGGAATGTCAGCGCCCATCCGAAGGCCCCTGCCTGCGGACAATACTATTGCGGCCAGATATTCTTTTTCCATCAGGGTCTTACCTTTCTCCGATCTTAAGGCTCGGTACGGCATTAAGATCGAGTCCGTCCCTTATGCCCTTTAAATATTCATAATATGCGGCAGCCCCTATCATAGCGGCATTGTCCGTGCAAAGTACCGGTGAAGGATAGTACAGTTTTATCTTCGCCTCCGCGCACATTTCCTCCATCTTCTGCCTCAGCGCCGAGTTGCATGCAACGCCTCCTGCCAGAGCTATCTTGTCATAGCCGAAAGCATTTGCCGCAGCAACCGCCTTCCCGCAAAGTGCATCAACCACAGCCTCCTGAAACGATGCCGCAACATCGGCGCGGTTAACTTCCTCGTCCTTCATCTCACACTGGTTCAGATAATTGAGCACAGCGGATTTCACGCCCGAAAACGAATAATCATAGGGGCAGTCCTCGATATGTGCCCTCGGAAATGCAATGGCGTGGGGATTTCCCTCCCTCGCAAGCTTATCTATTTTCGGTCCGCCCGGATAGCCGAGCCCGATTGCACGTGCCACCTTGTCAAAGGCTTCGCCCGCGGCATCGTCATGGGTGCGCCCGACGATCTCATATACCCCGTAATCCTTTACCAGCACGATATGGCTGTGCCCGCCCGAAACTATCAGGCTCAAAAACGGCGGTTCAAGCTCCGGATGCGAAATATAATTCGCGGAAACATGTCCCTCGATATGATGCACGCCGATAAGCGGCTTGTTCACGGCATAAGCGATCGCTTTGGCCGCCGAAAGACCGACAAGAAGGGATCCCACAAGACCCGGTCCATAGGTTACTGCTATCGCATCCATCTCGTCAAGGCTCATTTTCGCCTCCGACAGTGCCTCAAGGATCACCGGATTTATCTTTTCGATATGCTTACGCGATGCTATCTCCGGAACCACTCCACCGTAGAGAGTATGCAGGGCTATCTGCGAAGATATGACATTACTGAGTACCTCGCGGCCGTTTCTTACTACCGCTGCCGCGGTTTCATCGCATGAACTTTCAATTGCAAGTATATATACAGGTTTCAAATTCCGGCCTTTCTATTCATCCTCGGAAAAACGGAGCACGGTGCTCCTTCCGTCCTTCGGAATTATAACATTTTCAAAAATTTTCTTTGCTTCGCCCTCATAGTCCTTAGGTCTGATAAGAGAAGGCGAAAAATGGGTAAGCCACAGTTCCGATACTTCCGCTTTTTTTGCGAGCTCAGCGGCCTCCCTGAAGGTCATGTGCTTATGTTCCTTCGCCTTTTCCTCCATGCCCGGCTCGCCGTACATGCCTTCGCA
>DFFN01000065.1 GCA_002369525.1 Lachnoclostridium sp. UBA3775
CATGATATACGGAAGCACAGCCGAATCATCAGCCGAAAAGATTTCTCCGTCGATAATGCTTGCAGCCACCTCGTCATTTTCATCATAAAGCGTGATATTTACAGGGCATCTTGCTACTATCTGATTTATATTTTTTGAAATGCCTCTTGCTGCTCTCGCACTGTATATCCAGCCTGTTTTTCCGTTTGCGGCAGCATGGTACCAGCAGTTTCCAAGTGTGTTGAAAACTGCATAATCGACTGTGATCAGGTCTCCCATCTTAAGTGTTTCCAGAACGTCGCACTCATCATAGAAACCGCTTCTCAGATATGCTTTTTCACATGTGATATAATAATCCGTAAAAGACCCGACAAGCTTTTCTTCCCATGAAAAAGTCCACTGTTTTTCAACGGCAGTCAGGTTCTTTTCATATATGAATCTGCCGTCCTTGAGCCTGTACCATTTGTTGCCGACATCATTTATAACATAGGATTCAACATCAACTATCGTATACTCTTTTTCAATATATGATGAGGGATCAGAATCCTTTTTTGGTCTGTCATATACCGGCACTTTTTCTTTACCGGTAACAAACACCAAAGAGTCATCTACAGGAACATATGAATTATATTGAAACTCATTGGCATTCCGTACATCTGTCAGGATATCGAGAAGCCTTGCATCCATGTTATGCTTGTTTTCTGCAATATTACTTAATGCATTTGCCTTTGCGGTATCCGCTTCATTGTCATAGAGCCATATCGTTTTTCCAAGACGGTTAAGTCCGTAGTGGTTAAGTGAACCGAATACCAGCCCTCTCGGAACACTGTCCGACGTCACGCAGATATTGTACCAGTCTGTGAACATCCCGCTTATCGGAGTTTCCGTGATCGCAAGTGCAGGGTTGAAAGTCCTTCCCTTTATCTGCGAGGAAGGTATTCCGCAGTTGAAAAGATAGATAGCATATATCTGGGCAACTGCGCCTCCCATGCTGTGACCGACAAGGGTAAAATGGGCATTTCCTTTTGCCGCCATTCCTATCAGTTCGTTCAGGGTGACATAATCACCGTTTACTTTTTTAAGGGATTTTATCCTTTTTCCATTGCTTATCAGATTGTTTGTATGGTCAAGATAACCGCTGTGGACTCTTATTCCGTAAAAATCCTTGTAACCTCCTCTCATGCTGTCGGAAAGATCCATCGCCCATTTTGTGAAATCACCAATGACATCATAGAGGCTGTGGACTTCAGTGTCTCCGTCATAGCCGGCGGTTCCCTGTATGGTAATTATGACATCATATTTTCCTTCCTCGTACTTTACGCCGACAGCACATTGGGTATTCAGTATGCTTACGGTTTTATCCTTGTTACCGTTAAGTGTCATCATAGTATAGCCAAGCTTTTCAAGTGTCCTTGTGTTTGACATTTCCGAACCATCGCCAACAAAGGATTTACTGTGATCCCAGCCTATTTCATACTGCATGTTCCAATAACCATAACCGTTATAACCTGTCTTTGTATCTGTACTGTAAAGATTAAACAATTCCCCGTTGGTAAGGATATTGATTTCTTCACTGGTATAATTGTTGTCGGAAACAAGCTCAAAATCAAATTCTTCTGCGTCCTCCTCAGACTTTGTAAGACCAAGAGTATTATCTGTTACACACAGCCACATTCCCGTATCGGCACACAGTATTTTATATCTGTCACCGCACTTCTTTACAGAGAGAAATGTTTCCTTGGTGGCAAAATCATTGCATCCGATAAACAGTTCGCCCTTGTCATTTTTCCATACAGAAAAATATTTACGGCTTGTTTTCATCTGCAGAGCGCAATATCTTTCATCACTCAGAGGCACGAGGTCAAACATTTCGCAAACCTGGATTTTCTTTGCATCTACATTATATACAGGGTTATCAACATCGGGAAATTTTTCAAGCCCGGAATTATAACCAATATCGCAGGTCACATAGCATCCGTTTGACTTTACCTTAAGAGCATAGGTATTATAGGTTTTATACTTTATATCCGTTTTATAACCCACATCGATTTTATCTGCCAGATCCGCAAGTGAACTCTGTCCGGTTATATAAACTGACCAATAGCTTTTTCCGTCTATAGTCTTTTCTGCCACAAGAGCATAGGTGTCATTAGGCGTTTCTGTACCGTCTGCCATAAACATTTTTAAACGTACATGATAGACTCCGCCAAGCTTTGTTATTTCCTGTACTTCTGCCCTTTCCATTCCGGACGGCATGTACCGATAAAAAACATAATACGAACCATCTGCATAATAAGTATTTTGCAGAGTTTTATATGCTTCTATTTCTTTGTCGCTGATATTGAATATATTCTTGAATACCCAGTCCATTTCCGTGCTTCTGATCTCACAAAAATCTATCATGCCAAAAGCATCATTCTTATCCTCAGGCTCATAGTATATCCCGTACCTTGTATCATATTTTATGATATTTTTCCTGTAGCTTTTAAGCAGGCTGTCATTGTACATTATTCCGCCAAAGGCACCCGATCTTCTGTAATCAAAATTACTTCCCACATGTGCCATAAGCTCATTAAGTTCTGCAATCTTACCTGCCGGATTATCGAAATAATCACTGGCCTGCCCGAATACCTTAAGCTCGTTTTCAAGCGCATCGCTCGTCAAAAATTTTACTTTCCTGTAGAAATATCCTACCGGATCATCGTTTGTTATATATTCTATGTGGCGCTCAAGCTTCGTGGTGATCTTTTCCCCGTCTTTTTTGTACCGGTACATGTAACTATCATAATGTCCGTTATTTAAACCCATATAATATCCGAAAAGATCTCCGTCGTAACCGTTACTATAGTCAATATAAGCAGAAATGGGAAAAGTTCCTATTTTTTTCACACTACCGTTATAATAAGAATATATGCTTTTCGACCTGTCATTGTTATCATGATCACCGTTATCAATGATCAGCTCGGGGATTCTGTCATGATCAATGTCAAAAAAGAAACCCTGAGCGTAATTCACGTCATATCTGTCGATAAAAGCCATATAAGCATCGATCCATTCATATTTATTTTTGGCACGGGCGCTCCATACCCCTGGAATAATACTTTCCGCAAGCATTGCAAACATGCAGAGAAAGGCGATCATTTTTCCCATTCTGTGTTTCATCATTTTTCCTTCCATCATCTTCTTTTATCCTATACCCAAAAAACCGATACCTTTTGTCAGGTACCGGTTTTTTTGAATTGATTTTTCTTGTATTCTTACCTTCCGACCAGCTGTTTTCTTGCTGCATCGATCTGACGGATGATATCGTTCCTGCAGGTTCCGGGGTTCGGGCTTAAGGTTCCGAGCCTTACATTCATCGTGGTAATGTTTGAAACCATGTCAACCGCTTTATCAAAGGAAGGATCTGCCTTGCAGTCATCGATGTCTGCTTCGCTGAGTTCTTCATCAGATGCAAGATATCCGAGATAAATCTGCTTAAGAAGCTCGGGAATCTTCCACAGCTGAACCTCATCATTGGCATCCATATTGTAGAGCTCTTCGAAAGCATTGTCGCCATGATTGATGAGTTTGTCGCGGAAGTTGAGCTTCTTTGATGAAAGGAATGCCTGGTAGCTGGAAATGAAATCCCAGAGGGCTTCCTTTGACTCAAGTGCATCCGCAGCCATCTGTGAACGCTTTGCGATCTCGTTATCAAGGATTTCTGCTGTCTTGGAGAATACGTCCTGCATATCCTCTGTATTGAACTGGTCCTCGAATTCCTTTATCGACTTGCCGTCAAGTCCTCCGAAAAGAACGGCCTGTGACATCATTGTTGTCTTTAACATGTCAGGCATCTCAGGTCTGAAAACACGTCCGGTTCTAAGCGACCTGTATGCGATATCGCCGTCGGAAATGAGTTTTTCCTTGTACTTCTCCTTTTCCTCGGCCTCGAGCTTTGCGGCAAGCTCCTGCTTTCTCGCAAGCTTTTCCTTCTCTGCCTCTTCCTTTGCTTTTTCTCTGTCCTTTGCGCTTTCCGCAAGAACCTCTTCATACTTTGGCTGTACAAGAGGAAGAATATTGAACAAAGTCTTTGCGAGTGCCTTCTTGCCTCTGTTGCCGATACTGAAACCGCCCATATCAAGCTGCTCTGTACCGAGTATTCCGCCACGATTTATTACTGCGTAGGGCTTAAGCTGTCCTCCTACCGGAAGCAATATGCCGATCATTCCCCCGTCTGCTGATTCATCAAGGCACTTTCTTATCATTGAACTAAGCTCCGAATCCGCATTAAGAAATTCATTGCTTTTAGCGTCCCTTACGATCATAGGAAGGAATTCCCTCATTCTCTCCTCGGTGATGTCCTTAAACGCATCACCTATTATTTCCTTCATCGTCTGTGCCATGGATACATTCTCCTTTTTCTAAATTATTATAGTTCTTGCCGTCACAGCTTCGGTGACTATTACTATTTTACAGCAGATTTTTTAAAATGCAAACCCAAATTAACACTTTTTAGAATTTCTGTAATTATTGAGCAAAAATGACAGATTTTTTTACATTTTGCACGTATCAGAGGCTTCTTATGTGCTTTTTCAACCTGAGTATGAAACCGGGTGAAACCGAAAGCGCATCCATACCGGCATCGATGAAAAATCTGGTCATGCTGATATCCGCCGCAAGCTCACCGCACACCCCGCACAAAATCCCGTTTTCATGCGCGGATTTCACCGTAAATTCGATCATTCTTCTGATCGCGGTCTCCTTCGGACGATAAAAGTCATCCAGCATACCGTTCTGTCTGTCAAGCGCCATTGTATACTGAACCAGATCGTTGGTGCCTATGGAGAAAAAACCGGTTTTTCCCGCAAGTATGTCTGCCGTCACCGCTGCCGCAGGTGTCTCTATCATTATGCCCTGTACCGGAACCCTGTACAGGACGCCTTCGTTTTCAAGCTCCGCAGCACATTCCTTTACAACCCTGTCTATCCATTCCAGTTCCCATGCGCATGTCACCATGGGGTAAAGTATCTGCAGATTTCCGTAGACTCCGGCCCTTAGCAGCGCTCTCAGCTGGGTTTTGAATATTTCGGGTTTTTTAAGGCATATCCTTATCGCCCTGAAACCGAGCGCCGGATTTTCCTCGTGCTCAACGCCGAAATAATCGGGCTGTTTGTCCGCCCCGATATCCATCGTTCTGATGACTACAGGCTTATCGCCCATGGTCTCAAGCACTTTTTTATAGGTTTTAAACTGTTTTTCTTCATCGGGGAAGCTTCTGCTTTCAAGATATAGGAATTCGCTCCTGAAAAGCCCGATACCGTCGGCGCCCGATCTTAAAACCGCATCAAGATCGTAAGTCGAAGCCACGTTTGCCATCAGCTTAATATGCTTTCCGTCGGTCGTTACGCTCTCAAGGTCCTTGTAGGAAAGCAGCTCTTCGCTTTCTCTTGCAAGCTCCTCCATCCTGTTTTTGGTGCTTACGAGAGTATCGAAATCCGGAGAAATGATGAAGCTTCCGTTAAAGCCGTCAAGCACGGCCATCTGCTCATCCTTTATCTCGCCGCTAAAAAGATCAAGCGGAACCAGTACCATGGCAGGGATGTCCATGGTCCTTGCAAGTATCGCTGTATGGGATGTCACGGAGCCCTTGACCGTCACTATTCCCTGTATCAGCTTTTTGTCAAGCATCACTGTCTGAGCAGGGCTCAGATCCTCTGCGACAAGTATGCAGGGCTCATTTATCACAAAGGGCTTTTCGTCTTCTCCGAGCAGCAGCCTTGTAAGCCTGTCGGCAACATCCTCCATGTCCGCGCTTCGCGAGCGCATGTATTCCTCCTCCATCGAAGAAAACATTTCGGCTATTCCCTGCGCCACGCGCATCACGGCAAATTCGGCATTTATACGCTCGTTTTTGATCGTTTCCTTTACGGTGCCGATGAAGATTTGGTCATGCAGTATCATTGCATAGGCATTGAAAAGCTCTGCGTCCCCGTCTCCGACGTTTTCGCCGGCCTTCCTTGCAAGCATCTCAAACTGCATACAAAGCTCCTCTACCGCATTCCCAAGCCTTCCGATCTCGGCATCGGTATCCGCAACATGCTTACGCCTTACCCTTACTTCGTTTTTTCTGTATATTTTGATGGGAGCCGACGCAATTCCGCCGTTTACGCTCCTTCCGCTGTATTGTTTCATTATGTGATTCTTTCGTCAGATTCGGTTAAGCTCCGCATAAAGCCTTGCATAAACATCATTATAGGACCTTCCGCTTCTTTCGCATATTTTTATTATGCTTTCGTACTCCGGATAATTTCTGGCCGCGCCGTCTATCATGACCTTTTTATACTCCGTTTCACCGAGGCCGGTTACGGTTTTAAGGCATTCGCGCGCAAGCACGCTTCTCTCCATTGCGGTCCTTCTGATTCCTATCGTCGTTGTATTTTCAAATATGATCTTTTCGAGCGCTCCGGTCTTTTCTTCGTCACAGATAACGCTTAAAAGCCATGCCGGACGGTTCTTTTTCATGAAAACAGGCATGTAAAACGCATCTCTTGCCCCTGCTTCAAAAAGCATGTTCATAAGAAGTCCAAGAGCCTCTCCCGTGGAATCGTCAATGTTGCTTTCAAGCTTGATTATCCTGTCGTCTGGCTCTGTGCCTTCGTTCTTTTCGCCTGTTTCTTCAATTATCGTGGCGCGCAAGAAGCTCGGAAGCTCATATTCCCTCTTTCCTGCGCCATAGCCTGTTTTAATTATTTTATAGCTTGCCGGAAGCTTATCAGAAGTCTTTATCGCTGCTGCGAGCGATGCACCCGTAGGGGTTACAAACTCTCCTCTCACGCCGGTCTTTTTAAGCACCAGACCGTTTGCGGCAGCGATATTCGCAACGGCAGGCACCGGAACAGGCAGTATACCGTGGGCACAGCGTATCGTTCCCTCGCCCTCGCAAAGATAAGGAATTATCACCTTGTCGATATTCAGATTGTCGAGGCAGTATGCCGCGGAAATGATATCCGCTATCGAATCGATTGCGCCGACCTCGTGGAAATGTACCGTTTCCCTGCTGCAGCCGTGAGCCTTTGCCTCGGCATCGGCAAGTATCTCAAAAACCTTTGCGGCGGTTTTCTTTGCATTTTCGCCTGCATCCGCACGCTCGATTATTTCAAGCACATCCGCAAGGCCGCGATGCTCATGTTGGTGATGCCCGTCATGATCATGATGGTGATCGTCGTGTACGTGCTCATGATGATGCTCATGCCCGTGCAGATATTCCATGTCATGATCGTGGTTTTCATATTCCTTGTCGGTCACGACATCAAAATCGCAGCAGTCAAGTCCTGCCTTCTTTACTCTTTTTATTTCAACCCTGAAGCCCTCTACATTAAGGCTTTCTATCGTCTTTTTCAGGCCCTCGGCGGAAGCTCCGAGATCCAAAAGCGCGGCAACGAACATGTCTCCGCTGATGCCAGAATTACATTCCAGATATAGTGTTCTTCCCATTTTATCACCCTTTGGTCATTCGTTTTTAAGTGCAAGACGGTTTATCTGCGTCGCCATATAGCCGGCGCCGTAACCGTTGTCGATGTTTACGACAGCCACGCCGTTCGCACAGGAATTTATCATCGTAAGAAGCGCGCTCAGGCCTCCGAAGCTTGCCCCGTAACCGACTGACGTGGGTACGGCGATCACGGGATTTGTAACAAGTCCTCCGATCACGCTTGCAAGAGCGCCCTCCATGCCGGCAATCGCCACAACACAGTTTGCTTTCCTGATATCGTCAAGCCTCGCAAACAGACGGTGTATCCCGGACACTCCGACATCATATACCCTTGACACCCCTGCTCCGAAAAACTCTGCGGTTTTCGCGCATTCCTCAGCGACATAAAGATCTGCGGTTCCAGCGCAGCAGACCGTTACCATGCCTTTTAATTCCGGTTTTTCCTTTTGCAAAATCAAAACCCTTGAGATCTCGTCATATTCAGCCTCCGGGAAAATATTTTTCACAAGCTCCGCCTGGTGTCTGTCGGCCCTTGTCCCGAGCACTTTTCCGTTTTTTTCATAAAGCTTTTTATATATTTCCGTCAGGTATTCATCTGCCTTGCCCTTGCAGAAGACAACCTCGGGAAACCCCTGTCTTAACTCCCTGTTGGTATCAAGCTTTGCAAAGCCCATTTCCTCATACGGCGCCGCCGCAAGCAGAGATTCCGCAGCTTCGGGCGACATTACGCCGTCCTTAACCTTTTCAAGAATTTCTTTTATATCCACTGTTTCTTCCTCTTTCTCCTTGATCCTCCGGATTTTAAATACGTTCCTTTATCCATTCAAGTATAAACCGGTAGGTCTCTTCCTTGTTGATCTCGTTAAGTACTTCATGCCTTGCACCTTCCACGAGCTCAATTGTCAGGTCATCGATCCCCGCTTTGTCAAGGGCTTTATAGACCTTCTGTACCTCCTTGCCATAACCGCCGACAGGATCTTCCTCTCCCGAAATCAGAAGTATCGGGATGTTTTTCGGTATCCTGTTGATAAGCTTGGGATTCTCAATATATGATATGGTTTCAAAGATCTGGTTAAAGCCGCTCACAGTAAACTTAAAGGTATTTTCCGGTGTGTTATCATATTTTTCCACGACCGCCTCATCCCTTGTAAGCCACGAGTTCGGCGACGCGGGATTTTCAATACGCTTATTGTATGAACCGAAGGCCATATTGCTTACGAAATCGCTTCTGTAACGGCTGCCGTGCATTTTCATGAGCGATGCCGTTATCGCCCGGCCCGCAGCAAGCGTTGCCAGGGACGGATTGCCCGTGCCCATGATTATGGCGCCGTCCACAAAACCACCGAAATTGATAAGATATCTTCTTGCCATGAAGGATCCCATGCTGTGCCCGAGAAGAAATACCGGCACAAGCGGGAATTCCTGCTTGATGCGCTTTGTCACCAGGAGCAGATCCCTTACCAGAAGAACCCCTCCTTTTTCTTCGGCGAAGTAGCCCCATTCGTCCTCTGAATTAACCGATTTTCCGTGTCCGAGATGGTCGTTTCCGATCACGAGTATACCGTGTTCATTTAAGAAAGCGGCAAAATCGGCATATCTTTCGATATATTCTATCATGCCGTGGGAAATCTGAACTATTGCTTTTACCTCTCCCTCGGGCCTCCAAATTACTCCGTGTATCATGTTTTCTTTATTGCTTGACCTGAATGTGAATTCTTCCATTTTTCATACCGCCTTTATTTTTACTGTTCGATTTTTCCTCTTGTACGTCTTACCGCATCAGCCCAGCCGTCAAGTCTTTGTTTGCGCCATTCGTCAGACTTTGCCGGTTTATATTCCGTCGCAAGCTTCCAGTTCGCTTTTATCTCGTCAAGCCCCGAATAGAAGCCTGTAGCCAGTCCTGCAAGATATGCCGCACCGAGCGCCGTGCTTTCGGTAACCTCGGGTTTAAGTATTGTTGCCCCGAGTATATCGGACTGGAACTGAAGCAGGAAGGAATTTGCGCTTGCTCCTCCGTCGACCCTGAGCTCCGAAAGCCTGATGTCGCTGTCCTTTTCCATGGCCTTTATCACATCGTTGGATTCATATGCGATCGATTCAAGCACCGCCCTTACAAAATGGGCCGCCGTGGTTCCTCTTGTCAGTCCGAAAACCGCTCCTCTTGCATATGCATCCCAGTAAGGAGCTCCGAGTCCCGTAAATGCCGGTACGACATAAACGCCGCAGGAATCCTCAACCGATGCCGCCATGCTTTCGGTCTGCGCTGCGGAGCTTACAAGCTTCATTTCATCCCTGAGCCATTTTACAGCCGCTCCGGCCACGAACACGCTTCCTTCAAGCGCGTAGCAGGCCTTGTTTTCTTCAGTCGTTGCGGCAATCGTTGTCAGAAGACCGGTCTTTGAATCAACAGGCTTATTGCCTGTATTCATCAAAAGAAAGCAGCCTGTACCATAAGTATTCTTAACATCTCCCGGTTCAAAACAGCACTGGCCGAAAAGCGCGGCCTGCTGGTCTCCCGCAACCCCTGCGATCGGAACCGGAACGGAAAATACCGAAGGCACCGTGTAACCGTAGATATGGCTCGAGCTTTTAACCTCCGGAAGCAGCGAAGCCGGAATGTTGAAGAATTCCAGAAGCTCCCTGTCCCATTCCAGAGTGTGGATATTGTAGAGCATGGTGCGGCTTGCATTGCTCATGTCGCTTGCATGAACCTTTCCGCCGGTAAGCTTCCAGATAAGCCACGTATCCACCGTGCCGAAAAGCAGTTCCCCCGCCTCGGCTCTTTTTCTCGCACCGGGAATGTTCTCGAGTATCCAGCGTATCTTGGTTCCCGAAAAATAAGGGTCGGGAATCAGTCCGGTCTTTTCCTTTATCATGTCGGAAAGGCCCAGTGCTTTGATTTCTTCTATCATCGGAGCCGTTCTTCTGCACTGCCATACGATCGCGTTGCAGACCGGTTCGCCGGTTTTCTTATCCCATATGATCGTTGTTTCTCTTTGATTGGTAATGCCGATAGAATCGATATCGGCCGCATCGATGCCCGAAAGTGCGAAGCATTCCATCATCACACCGAACTGGGATGACCATATCTCGTTCGGATCCTGTTCAACCCAGCCGTTTTCGGGAAAGAACTGCCTGAATTCCTTGGCAGCCTGACTGACAATATTGCCTTTTTTGTCGAAAATAATGCACCTTGAACTTGTTGTCCCCTGATCAAGTGCCATGATATATTTACCCATTTGCCTTCTCCTTGTGCATCAATTATTGCTCTGATGCATAACCTAGTTTTGATTTTACCACATTTTACGTGATTTTCCAACAAAAAAGTACCGGATTCTTTCGAATCCGGCACTTTTATCATTTAACTCTTATTCTTCCTCTTCTTTCTTTTTTAAGAAGAATGCCGCTGTGACACTTATTACTGCGATTACAGCGAGTGCCTTAACAGACATATCATCGCCGGTCTTAGGTCCTCTTTCATCGCTGTCACCCGAGGTAGAACCTGAAGAAGATTGGCTTTCGTTATCTGTCTTCTTGTCATCCTCATACATGTTTTCGTACTCAACAACGGTCGTCTTTTCCTTGCCGACCTCAAATGCTTCCGTGGTATCCCCTTCCTTTGCTTCGCCGCCGTCTACCTTATAGCTTACGGTAACGGTGGTTCCGTCAAACTTGTAAAGGGTTTCCTCTACGGTATATTCTCCCACAGGAACTTCTATGGTCTTGGAATAACCGGTGACAACATCGTTGTCATCCTTTTCCTCATCGAAATCAACTCCGAGCTTGTAGCTTCCGACTTCATTGCCGTCCTTATCCTTTACAACAAAGGTAAGTCCCGCACGGTCTTCATCGGTAATGTCGCCCTTTATGGTCTTTCTGATGAGGATGCTGCCGGTATCCTGCTTGTTGGTGATGGTTTCGCCGTCGGCAACACCTTCGGGGTTAAGGTTGGTGTAGTCAGCATATTCTGTAATTTCTTTTACAAAGTATGTAAGCTCAACTCCGGATTCACCGGGCTTGTATTTAGGAAGATTCTTAAATACTGCAGTCCAGCTTTCGCTCTCACAGAAGGCTGCCGGTGCTTCGCCGTCAGTCTCATCAGCCGCGCCGTCAAGCGTTACGGTCATGCCAAGGTCGGTTTCGGTAACGGTTTCGCCGTCAGTCTCACGTGTGAAGAGTGCGAATACAACATTTGCACCGTCAGGAGCATCCGTGCTTCCGTCGGCATTTAACCATGCCTTGTTTACCTTGATCTCGACAGTCTCGGGAACATAGGTATTTGTAAGTGTTGTTATCTGTCCTTCGGTTACGGTATTTGTAAGCGCATAACCCTCGGGAAGACCTTTTGCGTCCTCTGACCAGGTATAAACTCTCTTAACCTTATTGCCATACTCATCAAGATTGTCTATGGTGCCTGTCCAGCCGTTATCTTCATTAAGAGAAACAATGTCGACAACTTTGGATTTTTCATCAAGGAGAAGTACATCCAGGCTTTCAGGCCTTACTCCGTCCTGATTATCAGCATCATCCCAGACCTTTCTTACGGTCATCGCGATCTTGCCGGGTTCATAGCTGTTGGTAAGTGTGGTAAGCTTTCCGTCGGCAGTCTCGCTGTCGCTCATATCGGTCAGGCTGTAGCCTTCCGGCATATCGCCTTCGTTCCAGAGATATGTGAGCTTATTGCCTGTCACATAATCATAAACCGGAAGATTTGATATGGTAGCGGTCCAGCTGTTTGCCTCGTTAAGCGTTACGCTTCCGGCATTTTTGCTTCCGTTACTGAGTGTCACGGTAAGGCTTTCAGGTCTCTTTCCGTCCTGATCGTCACTGTCGTCCCAGACCTTCTTAACCGAAAGCTGTGTTACATCCTGCTTGTTGGTGATGGTTCCGCCGTCAGCTACTGCAGAAGCATTGGTCTTTGTATAACCGGTGACACCGCTTGTCTCGTCTACGGTATAGACGATTTCGGTTGTCGTACCGGTCTTATACTTCGGAAGAGCTTCAAATTCAGCTATCCATGCGGTCTTCTCGCCGTTTGAATCTGCGGCTCCGTCAAGACTGATGGTCTTTCCGTCAACTGCATTTCCGTCTGCATAAAGCGTAAATACCACGCTTGCATCCTTCGGTGCGGTTGCCGTGCCGTCAGCATTCGACCATTCCTTCTTAACGCTGATGCTTACAACATCCTGGGTATTTGTTATGGTCTCGCCGTCCTTTGCGCTGTCACCGCTTGCATAGCTTACAGTGTAACCTGCATATGAAACGGTTTCCTTAACAACATATTCAATTTCTTCTCCTGCCCTGTATCTGGGAAGGTTTACGAAGCTTGCGGTCCATGCTGCGCTTTCATATGCACCGGACTCGGCATCAACAATTCCGTCAAGGGTTACGGTAGCAATCGGATCGGTACCGTCTTTTTCGAACAGTCCGAATACCGCATTTGCGCCGTCAGGAGCTTCAATAGTCTTATCGGCATTTATCCATGCCTTCTTAACGCTGACACCGATTGTCTCGGGTCTGTAGCTGTTGGTCAGTGTTGTTACCTGTCCTTCGGTTACGCTATCTGAAAGCTCATAACCTTCGGGCATTCCTGTCGTAACTTCCGACCATGTGTATACGATCTTGTTTCCGGCTGCATACTCATCCAGATCCGAAACAGTTGCGGTCCATTTGTTTGCTTCATTCAGCTCAACCGTTTCGATCACGGTATTGCCGTTCTTCAGTTCTACAGATACCGAAGCAGGTCTCTTGCCGTCCTGGTTTTCGGCATCATCCCAGACCTTCTTAACGCTTACGGAAACCTTGCCGGGTGTGTAGCTGTTGGTGATGGTTGTCAGAGTGCCGTATTCGGTTTCGCTGTCCTCGCTCTTTGTCATGCTGTAACCGTCAGGCAGTGTTCCCTCGCTCCATGAATATACAAGCTTGTTGCCTGTTGTATAATCATATACGGGAAGCCCTGAAATGCTGCCTGTCCAGTTGTTGCCGTTACTGAGAACAACACTGCCGACTTCCATGCTTCCGTTATTCAGAGTCACTGTAAGGTCCACCGGTCTCTTTCCGTCCTGGTTTTCGGCGTCGTCCCAAACCTTTGCTACAGAAAGCACTGTAACATCCTGCTTGTTGGTGATGATTTCGCCGTTTGCAACTGAAGCATCGTTGGTCTTTGTGTAACCCTGAACTCCGCTTGTCTCGTCTACGGTGTAAACGATTTCGGTCGTTGTTCCGGTCTTATACTTCGGAAGGTTATCAAAGCTTGCGATCCATGCGGTTACTTCGCCGTCTGAATCTGTAACTCCGTCAAGTGTTACGGTCTTGTCGGTTGCCACACCGTCTGCATAGAGCGTAAATACCACGCTCGCATCCTTAGGTGCCGTATCCGTCTGGTCCGCATTCGACCATACCTTCTTAACGCTTATGCTTGTCTTGATCTCGCTGTTGGTAATTGTTTCACCATCAGCCGCGCTGTCGCCGTTTGCATATGAAGCGGTGTACCCGACATATGCGGTAGTTTCCTTAACTACATATTTAATCTCTACAGCCTTTCCGTCTACATTCCTGTACTTGGGAAGGTTCTTGTAGCTTGCAGTCCATGCAGCCCTTTCATATGCATAAGCACCTGAAGCGTCGGCAGGTTCTTTATCTGCGCTTCCGTCAAGCGTAACTGTTGCAAGAACATCGGTCTTTCCGTCTTCAAAGACAGAGAAGGTGACATTTGCGCCATTAGGAGCGGTTGTTGAACCGTCTGCATTTACCCATGCCTTTGAAACGCTGATTGCAGCAGTTTCGGGAACGTGGGTGTTGGTAATGGTTGTTATTGTTCCTTGAGCCGAGTAAGCTGCCACGTAGCCTGCAGGAACGGATACTTCGGTCCAAGAATATGCGATCTTGTTTCCGCCTGCATACTCTTCAAGATTACTTACCGTAGCCTTCCACTCATTGGCATCGTTGAGCACTATCGGATCTCCGTAAGCCTCATCTCCTGCCATAAGCTGAACGCTGATGCTTGCAGGTCTGATCGCATCCTGATTCTCGGCATCATTCCATACCTTCTTAACAGTTGCCTCAGTCTTGCCGGGAGTATAGCTGTTGGTAAGAGTGGTCAAATCATTTTCGGTTGAATTGCCTGTAAGCTTATATCCCTCCGGCAAAGCATTTTCGTCCTCACTCCATGAATATACTATCTTATTTCCTGTTGTATAATCATATTCAGGAAGATTCGAAATGCTGTCTTGCCATCCGTTGTTATCGCTAAGAGTAACGCTGCCTACATCTGTACTTCCGTTGTTTAGAGTAACTGTAAGGCTAACCGGTCTCTTGCCGTCCTGATTTTCCGAATCGTTCCAGATCTTCTTAACCGAAAGCTGTGTTACATTCTGCTTGTTTGTAATGGTTCCGCCGTTTGTAACCGATATACGGTTGCCCTTTGTATAACCGTCAGTACCGCTTGTCTCGTCTATGGTGTAAATGATTTCAATTGTTGTTCCGGTCCTATACTTCGGAAGGTTCGTAAAGCTTGCGGTCCATGCAGCACTTTCGTAATCGTAAACTGCTGCAGTTCCTGTGAGCTCATCTGCCTTTCCGTCAAGCGTAACGGTTCTGTCAGTTATTTTATCGTCGGCATAGAGCGTAAATACTACGCTTGCATCCTTCGGTGCGGTTGTTGTATTGTCAACGTTTGACCATGCCTTTATTGCCGAGACTGAAACAACGATCTCTGCGTTTGTAATGCTTCCGCCTGCCGCTGTCTCATCCGATTCTGCGGCATATCCGGTAAACGGAGTTGTTTCTTTTACTGTGTAAACTATCTTTTCGGGAGCTTTGTCGGCACTATAGCTGTACTCGGGAAGTCCGGTAAAGCTTGCAGTCCATGCTTCGCTTTCATAGTTTGCTGCTTCTGTGTCTGCAGTTCCGTTAAGGGTAACGGTCCTGTCGGTAGCATTGCCGTCGGCATAGAGCGTAAATACTACGCTTGCGCCTTCAGGTGCTGTTTCACTGCCGTCTGCATTCTTCCACTTCTTGCCTGCGGTAACTCCAATAACTCCCTGAGTATTGGTGATGTTTCCGCCGTTTGAAACGCTGTCAGCTTCTGCATCCGGATAGGAAGCAGTATATCCTGTAAATCCTGTTGTTTCCTTTACAGTGTAAGCTATTTTAGCGGGTGTGCCGCTTGCATAATCATATTCGGGAAGCTTTTTGAACATTGCTGTCCATGCTTCGCTCTCAAGACAGTCCGCAGAGCTGTCGCCGAGGATAACATCAGGCATGCCGTCTAACTTAACGGTATTGTTGGTAGCCTTACCATCAGCAAAGAGCGTAAATACTACGCTTGCGCCTTCGGGTGCTGTTTCACTGCCGTCCGCATTTTTCCACTTCTTGCCAGTCAAAACCTCAACCACATCCTGATTGTTAGTGATGCTTCCGCCGTTTATCGCGCTGTCTGTTTCTGCACCGCCATAGGAAACGCTATAACCTGTAAATCCGGTTTTTTCCTTAACGGTATATGTGATCTTGTTTCCGTTTTCATTTAAATCAAGATTTGTAAAGCTTGCGGTCCATGCAGCGCTTTCATAATCATAAACTGCTGCGGTTCCCATCGGTTCATCTTTGGTTCCGTCAAGAGTAACCGTCTTTCCGGTCGATACTCCGTTTGCGTAAAGTTCAAATACAGCATTTGCGCCTTCAGGTGCATTATCAGTACCGTCGGCATTCATCCATACCTTTGAAACGCTTACCTGGGTGGTTGCGGTCTCATGGGTATTTGTAATTGTCGTCGTATAGTTTGATGTCGAATCACCTGTACGCTCATAACCTGTTATTTCAGGCTCCTGCCAGGTATATGAAATTACTTTTCCGTCCTTATACTTCGGAAGACCATCGATCGTCTCGGTATAAGAATTGTCTGCATTAAGCACTGCTGTCTTTCCGGTATCAACGCCGTCGGCAAACAATTTAACTGTGATCGATCTGGGTCTGATACCGTCGCGGTTGTTGCCGTCTTCCCAGTTCTTGATAACGGTTGCGGAAACAATTTCGGTGCCATACTTGTTTGTAAAGGTGGTAAGACCGTCTTTATCAGTCACCGGAGCACCGCTGAGCGTATAGCCTTCCGGCGTATCACCTTCGATCCAGGTATATACGATCTCAACTCCGTCCCTGTAGACAGGAAGGTTATCGATTTCACCCTTCCATTCGCCTTCAACATTAAGCGTAACGGTTCTTTCCTCACCGACAATTCCGTTGCTGAGAGTCATCACAAGGCTTTCAGGTCTCTTTCCGTCCTGGTTGTTGCTGTCATCCCAGATTTTTCTTACGGAAAGCTTTTTAACATCCTGAATGTTGGTAATGGTGCCCTCATCTGACGCACTGTCTGCATCCGCGTTGCCATAGGAAACGGTATAACCTGTATATCCTGTTGTTTCCTTAACAGTATAGGCTATCTCATTACCGGTCCTGCTATCATACTTAGGAAGGTCGACAAAGTTTGCGGTCCATGCCGCAAGCTCTCCGCTTTCCTTTCCTTGCGAAACATCTGTTGAATCAACCGTTCCGTCAAGGGTAATGGTCTTGCCGGTTGCCGTATTATCGGCAAAGAGCGTAAATACAATGTTTGCGTTAGCAGGTGCATTTTGGGAACCGTTCGCATTCTGCCATTTCTTGCTTACGGTAATTTCTACAACATCCTGCTTGTTAGTAATGGTTCCGGTGCTTACAGTTCCGTCAGCCTTCTGAACAACAACGCCGTCAGGATTCTGGTTGGTAAAGCCGTGCAATGCATTCTCATTCTCTTTAATCACATAAACGATGGGAACTGCATTTCCTTCGGTATCATACTTATATTTAGGAAGATTGCCGAAGCTTGCGGTCCAGGACGCACTTTCTCTGACATCATAGTTAGCATTTGTGCTTTCTGTATCAGCTGTTCCATCAAGAACAACTGTTGCAAGAGGTTTGTCACCATCACTGCCTGCCATACGTTCATACATACCGAACATTACTGCAGCATTCTCGGGAAGTGTTGTACCCGAAGCAAGAATCCATTCCTTTGAAGCAGAAACAGAAATTTCTTCCTGTTTATTGGTTATAGTTCCCTCATTTGCCACTCCGTCGGGATTCTGGTTAGTAAAGCCTGTGGGAGCACTTACTTCCTTAACAGTATATGTATAAGGATTTCCTTCTTCGTCATTCTTCTCAAGTCCGGTGAAATTTGCTGTCCATGCAGGGCTTTCGAAATTAGCCGTTGCAGCGGGAATTTCGGTGATAACATCCTCAGCTCCGTCAAGCGTAAGGGTTATTCCGGTTGCTTCATCATTTCTGTAAATTTCAAATGTAGTCCTGATATTTTCGGGGGCTGTAATGGCCGTTCCGCTGCCGTTCTGCCATACCTTCTTTGCACTTACCGAAACCTTTTCAATACCACGACTGTTGGTAAGAGTTGTCAGAGTTCCCTCTGTATCGGTAAGCTGTGAAACCACAGTGCTTGAAAGGGTGTATCCCGCTTTCTCTGCAGTATCATCTTCTGTCCATGTGTAGTTTATTTCGGTAGCAACACCTTTTTTATCATAACTGTACATCGGAAGACCGGAAATAAACGCGGTCCATTCATTCTGTGCACTGAGGTTAGTGCTGTGAACGATTGTTTCTCCGTTCTTAAGAGTAACTGCTATCGATTCGGGTCTTGCACCGTCATGGTTATCTGCATCATCCCAAACCTTAAGAACCTTAGCGGTGATTGTGGTCTGGGTATTGGTAATGGTTTCACCGTTAAGTGCAGCATCACCGTTTTTATAGCTTGCGGTATAGCCGGTATAAGGAGTCGTCTCCTTTACAACATAAACTATCTCTGTTGCGTTACCGTCAGAATCATATGAATACTTGGGAAGGTTGTTAAAGCTTGCCTCCCATGGTGAATTCTCACCCTCAGAGTCCTCTGATCCGTCAAGAGTCACGGTTTTACCTACCGGTGTGTCAACAACCGTCTCGCCGGAGCCTGTACGTTTAAAGAGTGAAAATACAACGTTTGCGCCAAGCGGTATATTTTCTTCATTGTTCAGGTCTTTCCATGATTTGCTTACGGAGACTGATGTGTTCTCCTGCATGTTGTGTACCGTGCCACTTATAGTATCGCCGCCAAGCACAATTTCTTTGTCAAGGAGCTTATAGCCTGTACAGTTTTCCTCACTAACTTTTACAACATAGATTATTTCATTCTCGTTACCTGATTCATATTTGTATTTAGGTAGATTTTCAAATGTTGCAGTCCATGCTCCGCTTGCATAGTTTTCATGCTCAGCTTTATACGCATCGGTAGATGCTGTTCCGTTCAGAACAACCTGCCTGCCATCCAAAGGAGTATCATCCTCGGGATCAGAATCTTCATAATCACGTGTGTAAAGTGCAAGGGTAACCTTCGCATTCTTTGGTGCTGTCGAACGAAGCTCATTTACATCCAGCCAGGCCTTGGTAACCGAAAGGTTTATCTTTTCTACATCCTTTTTGTTGGTTATTTTGTTATGTTCATCTGAATCGCCAACGGGAGTAAAACCCGGATAACCTTTGGTTTCCCTTACTTTGTATTCAATCTTATGTGCGCCTTCGGAATCATAACGATATTCCGGAAGGTTTATAAATCTTGCCCGCCATGTGTTGCTTTCAAATTCCTGATGAGAATTCTTATACTCATCTGTATCCTCGCTTCCGTCAAGAACTACTTTTCTTCCTGTAACAACGCCATCTTTTAAAAGCGTAAATTCAACGCTTGCATTATCCGGAGGGTCAATAGTATAGTTTTCAGGATCCTTCCATTCCTTCTGAAAATCAATATTAATGAGGATCTGCTTATTAACTATTTCTATCGGGTCTCCTTCAGGATCGTATCCATAGAATTCGTTTTCAGTCCCAAAACCGTCAGAGCATTCAATTTCTTTTACATAATATAAAATCTCATCTCCGTCAGCATTGTATTTCGGAAGGTCTACAAAGCTTGCATACCATGCAGTCGCTTCACCATCCTTTTTACCCTGCTGAACATCTGTATCGGAAGACGCTGTTCCTGTAAGAGTTACTGTCCTGATAGGATCTTTCGTCGTATCATCATCATACAGACCTATTTTGGCATATACACCTTCAGGAATTTCATCAAGGGCTTCGCCGTCTTCATCTGCCCATAGTTTGTGAACGGAAATACTGATAATTGCCTGCTTATTGGTAATTGTACCTTTATCTAAAACACCATTTGGATTCAGATTTCTATAACCGGGTACTTCTGTTATTTCTTTTATTATATATTGGATTTCAGTTTTGTCATCTTCCTCATATTTGGGAACCCTAACAAATGAAGCCTGCCATGCAACTGCTTCACCACTTACCATTCCCGCAATAACATCGGAATTGCTGTCTACAGTACCGTCAAGTGTAACGCTTTCCACAAGATCTCCTGTAGTTGCATTATATAAACCAAATACAACCTCAGTATTACCCGGAGCGGTGTCAGAGCCATCATCGTTGACCCACACCTTCTTAGCACTAACATCAACAACATCCTTGGTTGTATTCTTGATTGTGAGAGTATCATTATTTGCATAATACCACTTATCATAATCAGGAATATCATCTTTATTGATTCTGAACTTATATACTACATCATTAGTCTTGTAGCCCTTAGGAGGTTCTACTTCAACAAGCGCATACCATTTACCTGTAATCAGGCTCCATCCGTCTTTACCATGATCACCAAATACCGTGGCCTCACCATCTTTCCCGCTTTCATCATTATGTTTAGTCACAAAAAAGATTTCACTTCCACCAACTTTGGTCATTGGTATAAAATCTTCATCAGCCGGTGCATTATCAGGTACGCTGGTTTTATTATTCTTATACTCAAGAAGTTGGAATTTTGCGCCATTAAGGCGCTTATCCATGTCAAAACTATCAAACTTAAGAATATTGATTGAAGGAACCGAAGCTGTACCGCTTGCATCCGAAAAATTTCCCGCTTTGGACTCGCTTGTTATACTTTCTCCATTGAGCCCAAATTCAAGGGTATTGGAGTATGATGAATTCGCTATAATTACCCTTGCATCATATGTAATAGTAACAGGAACCCCATCCTTGACGGTAAAATATACTTTTCCACCGGCAGGATAATGGCTTACCAGAGCATTTGAAGGAGTAACAACTATTGAATTATAATTAATTGAAATATTAGATGGAGTGTCGATTACGGTATAATCATTTCCTCCGTTAAGTTGCTTTCCTTCTTCATTGAGAGTAATAGTGTAGCTTGTAATTGCTTCTGCAGGATATATTCCACCTGCTGCAATCATGCTCTTCTTCTCAGGATCTTCAGTTTTAGCTATAGGCGCATAATCAACTGTCCAATCTGTATTTTTAACTTCACCCAGTTCATCATTCTCTACTGTATTCTCAAAAGTATACAGACAATTATTGGCAAGAATATCATTCAAAAGTTCTTCTGAACCATCTACGCCTTTTTTATATCTCAAATAATATACGATTGCATAGTAAGGATAGTAATCACCCTTTGCATCCCTTGCCAATTCATCGGTATCAATTGTAAATACTATCTGTCCTGCGGCTTCATCATACGAGAAACAAGAATTGCAGGTATAGCTGATATTTGCATATGATTCCTCCTGAGTTGGATTCCACGTTTTATGATATGTCGTAGCCTGTCCTTCTGCCGGAACATACTTTAATTGTATTTCACCATTTTTAGAACCAACATCATCATTATCAGGATTTCCGGAAAACCATGAATTAAAATGCTTCATTCCGGGTCTGTAATTTTCTCCGGTAACAATAGGTTGAAGGTATTTTGAATCATAGGTATCCGTAAATGTATACTCTTTTCCTTCTTCAATATCAGCTGCAGAGAACAGAATATAGTATGAACGAAGCTGAAATACAAGCGGATTTGCGCCATCCATTTCGACTGTAGAGTGTAATTCAGAATCATAATATTGATTCAAAAGGTCACCTGACAATTTTTCATAATGACGTGTGTGTGCTATTTTTTCTGTACTAACATTATCATCACCATCATAGAAAAATTTGGCGGTGTTTTTATGCTGATAATTTGCTGAAAAATTATCAATCCAAGTTTTGTCAAGTATTGTCTGATAAGTAACCTTTAATGTTCTCTGACCCTCACTTGCATATAAGCCTTGATTATCTCCAGTTCCCTTATAAAATACAATTGAAAAATTATTTTTTTTATCAGACGTATCAGTAGACAAAACATACCTTTCATCACCGATAAGACCTTCAATATTAAAGCTGTCAACTACAAGTTCATCCTTTAAAAAAGTATTGTGATTATTATTCCAATCATCAACAACAGCTATAGTGTCTTCAAGTCTGGCTGTATTCAGTCCTTCTTTCGGAACCACAAGATAAATAGTCCAGTTTGCAGTATAACTGTCGCTTGCCGAATCATAAACTACATCTACATCCTTTGCTATTTCAGCCTTTGATTCGCTGTTTGAAACAACAGCCTGAGCACCGGTAGTACCAATCGTATTGCCATCTTTATCCAAAGCTTTAGAAAAATTATTTAAAATTTTACTTCCCTGAAGACCGGTTGTATCTGTAACAGTACGATATGTTATTTCATATTTATAGGGTTCAGTATCGGAAGCAGGAATAGTATATGACCATGTATTTCCAGCAATATTGACAGCACTGGAAATATCAATATCACCACCAATCTGTTCCCCACTAGCATTATATTTTTTCAGAATAAAACCATTATCATATTGGGTTTCGTTTTTAAGATTAGTTATTTCATCCGTTATTGTATAACCAGCAACAGAACCTTTTGTTTCAGCATTAAAAACTATTTTCCATTCACAATATGTATCATCTCCATACTGGGAAGTTTTGAGAGAACTTTTTGTGATTCCTGCTTGATTAATTACAACTTCATTCGGATGCGCTGTATGAGGATATCCGGTATTATGAACATTATCATAATCATCGGTAGGATTACCATCATTATCTTTTGAAGAAACAGTAGCTTTATTATCCGCTTTAATCTGGGCAGCAGAAATTGTACTCGGATCACAAGGAACCGAATACTTTATAGTAATAACTTCTCCATCCTTCATTTCAGGGAAGATATATCTGAATCCCCCCTCATTTTCCTGAACTTTGGTAACATTTACAGTACCACTTTTATTTGAAGAAAACGAAACACTTGAATAATCAATATTCAAAAAATCAGACACAAATGTATCGTCAACTGTTACATCCTTATTTATATTTTTGGATGTAACATTCAACGTGTAATCAATAGTCATCCTGGAGTTTTCCCATGTTTCCTGATAACATATTTTATCAATTTTTACATTTGATTCATCATCGAAAACAAGACCGGTTTTGACATCATTACCCCAGTCTATCTCATTCTTAGTTCCATCAAAACTTATTTCTGCATCGATTTTAAACTGGGCATCACCTGCTCGGTTAAGCAATTCAAAGTTGGGATCGGACTGATTGAAAGTAAAATACAAGGTATTATTATCGAAATAATAAGTATTATTCTTTATCTCATAAATTACACCTGCAAGATTCAATGCAATAGTAAGATTTCCGGGCGCACCTGACGTCGGAACCTCCGATTCAAGTTTTACTCCTTCAGGGAAGGTATAGGTTACTGTGGTGTCTCCTGTAGTAGGAAACTGAACACCACCTGTTTCCGGATTTTCTCTATACGCAAGTTGGACCTCAAAAGTACCTGAGTTTACTACCTGGTTTTCCTTATTGGCAATGTCAATGTAGTTTCCGCTTCTATCTTTAAGCAAAATCTCAACTACAAAGTTACGCAAATCAACCTCAGAAGCAGCATTGGCTTTTCTTACATTCGTCAATCCTTCAATATTAAACATGGAAAAAACCATGATTACAGTTAGGATAATGCTTACAAAGCGTTTCGTTGAATTCTTCATTATAACTACCTCCGCATCATTTTTGATGCCAATTGGGCATAACTTCCCCAATTCTAAATATGTTGTATAATTTTAACATAGGTTCCACATATAATGCAAGCATTAATTTTATTAAATATAAGCATTGAAAATTCCCCACAAAAAATTACCGGGCCTTTCGGCCCGGCAATTAATTTCACCATATCCCTATTCTCTAATTCTCATTTTCTTTTTTTCTGAAGACGATCATGCCTGCCATTGAAACTGCTGCAAGGAGCATCAGCATCAGCATATGATTATCGTCTCCGGTCTTAGGAGAATCGGGCGTTCTTTCATCGGTGTTGCTTGAAGTCTTCTGGATCTTAGCCTGATGGAATTTGAGTCTTCCTCTCTCCACGGTCTCGATCTTGGTTTCGCCTACGGTTACCTTGTAACCTTCGGGTACTTCGATGACGGTTATCTTGTACTCGCCTGTCTTAGCGGTATAATCTCCGTCTTCGTCCTTCTCGCTGAATTTCCTGATGTAACCGTCCTCGTCGGTTGTAAGGATGAATTCTTCTCCGTCAGGAGTTACAACCTTAACCTTTGCACCGGGAACAGGTCTCTCATCTCCGCCTTCTTCTACAACCTGGATATCAAGTCCGCCTGTAGATGTTACGATCTTTGCTTCAAGATGTTCGATTTCATCCTTGACTACAGTGCCCTTGGTTACCTTGCCTTCGTCAACATCGTAATCGTCGGGAACCTTCTTAACCCTTGCTTCATAGTTGCCGGGTTCAAGAATGTAATTGTCGAATTCATCTTTCTCGGTAAGTTCTGTAATCTTTCCGTTTTCATCGGTTGTAAATACGTCCTTACCGTCCTTTGTCTTGATCACGGTTTCGCTTCCGTCTTCATTGATCCTAACGATCTCAACTTCGGCATCGGGTACCGGATTACCGCTCTTTTTCTCGGTTACAGTCACATCAAGTCCACCCTTTTCGGTTGCAATGACTGCTTCATGCTTGCCAATGCCGTCTCTCGGAACTGTTACCTCATCCTTCTGGCCTGTTACTACGTCATAGCCGTCAGGAACTTTCTTAACTTCTACTTCGTACTTGCCGGCAGGGATATCCTTGATATCAATCTTACCGTTTTCATCGGTTGTAAATACATCCTTGCCATCCTTGGTCTTCACAACTGTCGTAGTTCCGTCAGGATTCTTCTTGGAAATCTCAACCTCTGCATCGGGAACAGGTTTTCCTGAATGCTCTTCGGTTACTATCACAACAAGGCTTGAATCGGGAGTATACTTATCATCGATTATAAGCTTGTCGGTATCATTCTTTTCAACCTTGACATCGATGGTCTTTCCGGTCTTTTCATCCTCATCATTGAGCTTGTATGAAACTGACTCGGTATAGCCTTCGATAGCCGAGTTGGTCTCGGTTACTGTGTAAGTATCGGTTGAAAGTTTCTTGTCGCCGGTGAAGCTTAAGGTAAATTCTGTCTTATCCGAATTTGCAACGAAATCCTGAAGAGTAAGTACAACCTTCTTATCGTTAAGCTTGCCGTTCTTGTCAAGATACTTGCCTTCACTGTTTGTAATCTCGAAGGTGATTCCGCCTGCTTCTTCCTCGGGAGTAACAAGTCCGGAAAGTCTCTTTGTAATTACGAGTGAACCGGTATCTTCGGTATTGGTGATTGTTCCGCCGTTTTCAACAACTTCCTTATCGGAGGTATATCCAACATATGGAGCTGTCTCTTTTACGGTGTAAACAATTGCTTTACCGTTTGCATTCTTGGGAAGATTTGTAAAGCTTGCTGTCCATGCAGTTGCCTCGCCGTCTTCATCAACGTTTCCGTCAAGTGTAACTGTCTTGCCGCTTACAGCATTTCCGTCTGCATAAAGAGCAAATACAACATTTGCGCCGTTAGGTGCGGTTGTTGATCCGTCAGCTTTCTTCCATGCCTTCGCAGCACTGATATCAACCAATTCGATATCATGAGTATTTGTAATCGTTGTTACAGTTCCGTTTACACTGTAAGCTGCTGTATATCCGTCAGGAACAACTTCTTCAAATGTATAAACGACATCAGCACCGTTTTTCTTCTTGTCAAGACCACTGACTGTTTCTGTCCAGCTGTTTGCTGCATTAAGAGTAACAACTTTTCCGGTCTCAACACCGTCTGCAAGAAGTTTTACACTTACTTCATCAGGTCTTACACCGTCTCTGTTATCATCATCGGTCCAAACCTTCTCAACTGTTACAGCAACCTTACCCGGTGTATACGAATTGGTAAAGCTTGTCGTATTACCGTTTACAGTCTTTGCTGTCTGGCTGTAATCCTCAGGCATGGTGCCTTCAGTCCAGCTGTAGTTGATTTCGCTGCCGTTCTTATGTGTAGGAAGATCTGGAACAGTTACGGTCCAGCTGTTAGCTTCATTGAGTGTGTATGTCTTGTTTTCCGAAACTGTTCCGTTGCTGAGTGTCACAACAATGCTTTCAGGTCTGTTACCGTCTTTATTGTTGCTGTCATCCCATACCTTCTGTACGGTAAGCGATTTTACTGTTTCCTTATTTACGATCACTGCATTTACTGCAACAGGATCGTTGTTTGTCTTTGCATAGCCTGCAAAGCCCTGAGACTCGTCTGCGGTATATACAATTGCCGCAAGCTTGTTATCTTTGTCATGCTTATACTTGGGAAGTTCTGCAAATGTTGCGATCCATGCAGCACTCTCACCATCAGTGTCGGCAGTTCCGTCAAGAGTTATTGTCTTTCCTTCAACTGCGACGCCGTCGGCATAAAGCTGGATTACTGCACTTGCGCCTTCAGGAGCTGTAATTGTCGTTCCTTCTGCATTCTGCCACTGTTTCTGCCAGCTTGCACTTGTCTTCACGAAAGTATATGCATCTTCGATCACGAGGACATCGGTATCGTTCTTTTCTACCTTAACCGCAACAGTCTTGCCCTCCTTTTCAGCATCATCATTAAGCTTATACGATACTGATTCGGTGTAGCCTGTTACTGCCGAGTTGGTCTCGGTTACGGTATAAGTGTCTGTACCGAGTGCTTTGTCTCCGGTGAAGCTTAAGGTATAGGTCTTCTTATCATCACTTTTTGTGAAATCTGCAAGTGTAAGAACAACCTCGCTATCGCTAAGCTTACCATCTTTATCAAGATACTGTCCGCGGCTGTTCATGACTGTGAACGTGATACCGCCGGCTGCTTCTTCGGGTGTTACATCTCCTGAAAGCTTCTTGGTGATCGTAAACGATCCGGTATCCTTTGTATAATCGTTTTCGAAATCAACTGTTACAGTGTTGTCCTTTGTAACAGAAGCCTGTGCATTGTCACCTGTTACAGCTTTTTCACCGTTAAGCGAATACTTAACAGTTACTGCATAGCCTTCGCTGGTGTATGTCTGCTCGGTAATTGTGTAATCACCGGTAGGAACATTATCGATCTCAATCACATACTTGCCGTTTGCATCGGGCTCGATTCCTGCAAGGATTATCTTTGCTTCATCTGCCTTATCTGTAGTGGTTCCGTCTGCTTTGAGATATGTGCCTGCTTTATCCTTAAGTTCGATAAGGAAGCTTAAAGCTCCTGCAATTTCTTCGGGAGTAAGGTGTCCCTTGATGGTCTTTGTAAGAACGATAGTGCCCTTGTTTCTTGTATAGTTATCTTCTATTACAAGAACATCGGTGTCGTTCTTTTCTACCTTAACTGCAATATCCTTGCCCTTACCGTCAGCCTTGTCCGATCCGTTAAGCGAGTAGCTTACCGATTCGGTATAGCCTTCGATTGCCGAGTTGGTCT
>DFFN01000182.1 GCA_002369525.1 Lachnoclostridium sp. UBA3775
GTGTGATGGTTACAGGCTTTGTCGGTTCTTCCGGTGTCTGTGTTGTTTCCGGTACCTTATCTCCGCCCGGTGAATCTGTTATCGCAGGTGTTGCACTTTCCGTCGGAATCGGCTCCGTTCCTGTCGGATCAGTGTCTGTCGGATCAGTGTCAGCCGGAGTAAGCTCTGCCGGAGCAGGTGTCTCATCCGGCTTAACCGTCTCCGTTATTGTCCCTGCAGGTATATCTCTTTCCGAAGATTCTGTTTCCGTTTTTTGTTCCGTTCCCGGTGTTGTTTCGGCTTCTTTACCGTCTGCTTCACCGTTATCCATAACAAAATCAGAGGCACCCGGTAAGGCTGCCTCCGATTTTTTGTTTTTTCCGCTTCCGTCACCGTAAAACCATGCGGCAGCAAGCAGCATTATGATAAGTAATGCCGCTGTCAGCCTGCCTCGGTTTTTAATAAGGAAACTTTTCATTATTATTGTTCTTCTTTTCTTTGTAAAAGCACTGCTCCGCCAAGTGATGCAAGCGCAAGCATCGCAAGGATTACAGGTGCCGTACTGTCACCTGTCTCGGGTGAAGTATTGTCTTTTTCGGGTGTTGTGCTCTCTTCTTCCTTCTGTTCTTCCTGTTCCTTCTGCTCTCCCTGTTCCTCTTTCTCTTCCCCGGCAGCCTTTACCTTAAAGAAGCTTTCGCCGTCTTTTCCGAGGTAGTATGCGACAAGTGCCTGATAGGACTGATAGCTTGCATATGCATTTGCTCCTCCGTCCTTTGAATGCTCAAACTGTCCGTCGCCAACATAGAAGAGGCAGATATTTTCGATCAGGCCGACACCGTTCCTGCTGAATTCGGGATCTGCCTGCGGATCTCTTTTAAGGCTTGAAAGAGCGATCGCAACGGTAGATGCTGTCTCAGGGTTTACTGTTCCACAGCTTGCATAGCTTCCGTCCTCGTTCTGAACCTTCTTAAGAAATTCAAGTGCCGCATCCACAGCCTTCTTTGCTTTTTCGTTCTTCTCTGCATAAGGAGCAAGCGCGGGTATGATCATCGCGGTTGTATCGATATCACTGTCTCCGCCTGCGCCCCAGGTAAAGCCGCCGTCTTCGTTCTGGTATTTAAGCACGGCGTTTACAAGCGCATCCCTGTCTGCCTGTTTGCCGCTCTTTGTTTCGGGTATTTCATATTCTGCGCTGTCAAGTGCAAGAAGCGCATAAACAGGACCGCTGTAAAGACCTGTATCAACATACTCCATGTCCGCAAGGGGCTCAAGAAGGTTTACGCCCTCAACGTCCCTCGGGTCATAGCCGAGAGCGGTAAGCGCAAGTATAACCTTGGAATTTTCCGTTGAAGCCTTTTCGCTGAGCTTTGCTCCTTTTTCCTTTACAAGCGCCTTTACGCTGTCATAGTATTTTCCGGCAGCAGTCTTGTCGATAAGACCGGCTCTTGCAAGGGTAAATACCGCAAGATCGCTTCCGTAGGCAGGCTCGGTTGCCTCAAGCAATGCCTTGCCGCTCTTTTCATATATCTCGTCAAGCTCGGGAACGTTTGCCGCCTCATCCGAAACTGCGATATTTACAGTGTAAACAATGCTCTCGGGCACTGCCATCTGCCATTGGCCTTCACCGTCCTGATACCAGGTGGCTGAACCAGGCCAGCTTTGGTCGGCAACGCCCACATAGAGCACATCGCCGTTTTTAAATGGTATCATGTCGCCCGAGCTGTAAAATGTATCTTTTGCCTGGTCATACTCCTTTCCCGAAGGAGCATAATCATTTACATACATCCTAACCTGATAATAGCCGTTGGCTGCCTTTGCATTTACAACAGCCTTTTCGGTGCCCTTGGGGAAGGTGAGTGTATATTCCTTGGTCTCCGAATCAAACTTTTTGTCAAGACTTCCCCTTGCCGATGAAAGCGAGGAAAGGATTGCCCTGCTGTCATAGCCGACACCGACATCGCTGCCGCCGTCAACGGAGAACATGAGTTTCAAAACGTCGCCGTCTTTAATGTATCCACCCGGATTACCGGCTGTCTTTACCGTCACATAGTCAAATCCCACATCGGGGCCCCAGTCGTTGATGATGCCCAAAAAGCCCGAGAAACTTCCGGCATCGCCGCTCTTTAAGCCCGACACTTCGCTAAGGTATCCGCCGTTTATCACAAGCTCTTTGTCAAGCTCTGCAGCCGCTCTTTTAAGAACCGCAGTCATCGTATCGTCGGCATAAATTTCTACCTCTGCAGACGAGCTTCCGGTCCAGGCCGCCCCGTCTTCCTTACTGAAGGTCGTATTCTCAATGAACACCGTAACCTTACCGACCGCTTCCTTGTCTTCGGCTTTGGCACTTTCGGGTGATGCAAAGAACACCCCGCCTGCCGCAAGCACGGCGATCAGAAGCCATGCAAGAAGTCTGTTAAATCTTTTCATTTGTCGTCCTCTCTTTTCTGAGCGTTTAGCCCGTTTTTTTCTGCTCTTTTTCGGAGCTTGGCAGCTTTTTTGCTTCTCTCGCGTTTAAGCCTGCTCTTTTCGGCAGCGCTTAAGGCCGGTTTTTCCTTAAGCTGCGCTTCTTCAAGGGCTCTTGGCCAGGGGCCGAGCTTCTGCTTGATCAGATTGACCTCTTCGGAAGAAAAATCGGATTTTTTCGGAAGCCTGTCCTCATCGATCTCTTCGGCCTTTTTTCGCAAAAGACCGATCGCATAATCTTTTTTTTCGTCCTTTTCTTCTTTCATATGCCCTTCTGTCATGCCTTTAAGAAATAAAAAAGCTCCCTCTGCCGTCCGGCAAAAAAAGGAGCACGACAAACAAGACTTAAAACAGGCCGTCTTAAAAAAGGCCATGCGATAAGCCATGCTGATTGCCCTTCTTCTTGTCCAAGACTGCCTGATCGTATCCATGGGGGTATTCTGGCTTCGGCATATGCCTCACAGTAATGACAGTTGCTCCGGATTTCCACCGGATTCCCTATTATCTACTCGGTTTCCCTTTCGGACCACAGATACACATATTTAGTTTTGGGGCTTTGCCCCGTCCGTTAAATCATAACACACAAGCAAAAAGAATGCAAGAATTTTATAATATGCTTCCGAACTCAAAAAAAACTTTACAAATCTCCCCGTCAGAGTATATAATGTTTATATAGTTAGAATAAGCTAATCAATAAATGTTCAATTAATGAGGTAAGAAATAATGAATGTTTTTTTATCAATAAATCCAGGCACCGCAGTTGTCCTCGGAATACTGATAGGCTTTGTTGTGCTGGCCGTTAAGAGCTCAGTAAAGCATCTTAAAGGTGAAGGAGGCTGCTGCGGAGGCGGCGGTTCATGTTCCGCGCGCCCCGAGCCCAAGGAACTTGACGGGCCGGTGATCTGCAAAAAGATCGTTAAGATCTCCGGTATGCACTGCGAGAACTGCAGAAATTCCATTGAAAGAGCCGTCAACAAAATTGACGGGGCATCCTGCCGCGTGGATCTGAAAAAAGGCGCTGCGGAGGTTTTGCTTGACCGCGAAGTCAGTGACGAAGCTCTTCGGTTCGCAATTGAAAGACTTGATTTTAAAGTGCAGGAAATAAAGGAGGAGCCGCGCGGATGAACAGTACTAAATTTGACGTCACCGGCATGTCATGCGCTGCCTGCTCCGCAAGGGTCGAAAAAGCCGTCAAAAATGTGGACGGCGTAACAAGCTGCGCGGTCAATCTTCTGACAAACTCAATGACGGTGGACGGAAGCGCAGATACCGCCGAAATAATAAGAGCGGTGGAAAACGCCGGCTACGGGGCAAGCGTCTCGGCCGGAATCAAAAAGAGCACGGATGATACTCCCGCCACGAAGGAAATACGCAGATTAAAGCACCGTCTCATAAGCTCCGCGATCATCCTGGCGGCGTTAATGTACGTTTCAATGGGACATATGATGTGGGACTGGCCCCTGCCCTTCTTCCTTAAAGACGGGAAGAGCGTTAACCATGTTGCCGTCGGCGTCTACGAGCTTGTGCTCTGCGTGGCTGTAATGATCATAAACCGCAGGTTTTTCATAAGCGGTTTCAAGGGCGTCCTTCACGGCGCCCCGAACATGGATACGTTGGTCGCAATGGGTTCGGGAGTATCGTTTCTTTATTCTCTGTATGCCCTGTTTAACACTTTTGCGGCTTACAGAGCGGATGATATCGACCGGCAGATGAAGCTGATGGATGAATTCTACTTCGAGTCGGCTGCCATGATACTGACACTTATCACGATCGGAAAGTTCCTCGAAGCCAAGGCAAAGGGCAGAACCACAAACGCCCTTAAAGGACTGATGGACCTTTCGCCCAAGACCGCCATTCTCATAAAAGACGGCAGTGAAATAACCGTCGCGGCCGAGACTCTTAAGCCCGGGGACATTTTTTTAGTCAAGCCGGGCACCGCAATACCGGTTGACGGCATCGTGCTTTCAGGTCAGAGCGCCGTTAACGAAGCTTCCCTTACGGGCGAAAGCATACCTGCGGAAAAATCAGAAGGCTCCGAGGTTTTCACGGCAACGATAAACCAGTCCGGTGTGCTAAGATGCCTTGCTACAAAGGTGGGCGAGGATACCTCCCTGGCCAAGATCATCAAAATGGTTTCGGATGCTTCCTCAAGCAAAGCGCCCATCGCAAAAACCGCCGACAAGGTTTCGGGCATTTTTGTTCCGGCTGTCATTATCATTGCGCTGATCACAGGCTGCATATGGCTCCTTGCGGGTAAAAGCGCGGGCTTTGCCATGGCAAGAGCCGTTTCTGTGCTGGTTGTCAGCTGTCCCTGTGCCCTCGGCCTCGCAACTCCCGTTGCGATCATGGTCGGAAGCGGTGTCGGAGCCGGAAACGGCATATTGTTCAAGAATGCCGCCGCGCTTGAGGCCTGCGGCAGGACAAGGATTGTTGCTCTCGACAAAACGGGAACCATCACCGGAGGCGAGCCGGAGGTTACCGACATTTTTGCGGCAGGCAAAACACCGGAGGAAACTCTGCTAAAACTTTCCTGTCTCCTCGAGAGAAATTCGGAGCATCCGCTTTCAAAGGCGATAGTCGGTTACTGCGATGACAGATTCTCAGATGCCTCCCCTTCCGGGCCGGAGATCACCGGTTTTGAAGTTCTCCCGGGGCACGGACTAAGGGCCGTATGCGACGGCAAATCTCTTTGCGGCGGGAATGCGGAATATATAAAACAGTGCCTTTCGGATGAAGGCGGCAAGGACAGTCTTGCTGTTTTTAACGAAATGCTTGAAACGGCCGGAAAACTTGCCGAAGAAGGCAAAACGCCCCTCTTCTTTTCTCACGGCAGCAAATTCTTAGGAATCATCGCGGTTGCCGATACAATAAAGCCGGACAGCGCTGCAGCTGTTGCTTCACTTAAAGAACTCGGCCTTAAGGTAGTGATGATCACGGGAGACAACGAAAAAACCGCAATGTCTATCGGCCGCAGCGCCGGAGTCGACAAGGTATATGCGGGAGTGCTGCCCGACGGAAAGGAAAGCATAATACGCGGGCTGAAAAAAGAAGGAGCCACCGCAATGGTCGGCGACGGAATCAACGACGCGCCGGCTCTGACAAGCGCGGACATCGGAATTGCGATCGGTGCCGGTACCGACATTGCCAGGGATGCAGCAGACATAGTGCTCATGAAAAGCTCTCTTGCCGATGCCGAAACCGCAATTTCACTTTCCCGGGCGACTTTAAGAAACATCCACGAGAACCTTTTCTGGGCCTTCTTCTATAACATAATACTGATACCCATTGCCGCAGGCGCATGGATCCCCGTTACCGGACTTACAATGAACCCGATGCTCGGGGCCGCGGCCATGAGTCTTTCAAGCTTCTGCGTGTGCATGAACGCTTTGAGGCTGAACTTCTTTAAAGCGAAGAAATATACGAAAGAAAATGCTCCGGAGCCTGCAAACAATAAGATTTTAATAAACAACGGAGGTAACACCATGGAAAAAACTTTAAAGATCAACGGAATGATGTGCGGACACTGCGAGGCAAGAGTAAAGAAAACCCTCGAAAAGTTTCCCGAAATTGCCGAAGCAACACCCGACCACACCAAAAACAGCGTCATTGTGAGGCTTAATTCCGAGCCCGACTGGGAGGCCGTAAAGGCTGCAATTGCCGAGCAGGACTATGAATTCGTCGGCGTAGAATAAGCGCCGGAAAAAACTGAATAAAGTAAAGGGGGATTACACTTATGAGGATAAAGAAGAATATTGCCGCCTGCTTTAAAATTTTTGTTTTGACACTGCTCTTTGTTTTTGTGCTTGCCGCATGCGGCAGGAAAGGAAGCAAATCTTCCGAAAGCAGCCCGGCAGGAGAAGCATCCGAATCGGCATCTGACACCGGCGAAGCATCGGATAACCCGGAAGACAGCAGTTCGGCAGATCCTGCGGCAGTTCTGCCCGCAAGGGAAGAAATACTGAAGGATGCACCCGAGGTTTATGATTACTCGGTGCTTGTCTCCATCAATCCTTCTTTTCTGCTTTACATGAACGGGCAGGAAGTTTTCAGGATGGATCCGCTGAACGACGATGCGAAAAGCATAATGAACGAGATTCCTTACGAAAACAGGCTGATCACGGATGTGTTTAAAGACATTTTAAATGCCAGCTACGATCATGATTTTCTCAAGGACGGTTCAAATGTAGATGTAAAAGTCCTTGACAGCAGGAAAACCGAGACCGAAACAAACGAAATCCTTAACGAAACCGAAAAGGTCGCAGGAATGGTTTCCGGAGAAAGAAAGATAAAAATAAATCTCGGAAGAAGCACCGATCCGGCGATCGAGTTTAAACCGGAATCCGGCAAGGACGAGCCGGTGCCTGACGATCCGGGCAATCCGGGTGGCAATGATAATCCCGGCGATCCAG
>DFFN01000192.1 GCA_002369525.1 Lachnoclostridium sp. UBA3775
TCTGCCGTTTACGTGGATCGTCCTGATTATCAATACAGTACTTTATCACAAGACGGCTGAATTTTTCACCCTGCTCGACATAATTTTTTACTTCCTTTTCATCCTTGTATTTTTCAAGTGCTTCTCCGGCTTGTAAAAGCTGCTTAAACGATGCTCGTATCTTCAGAAATTCCTGATCTCTGCTGTTAACCGAAAGCAGGTCCGCACTTATAGACTTAAGGATCTCATTATTCTTCTTAATGTTATCTCCCTTAAGAGTCTCCATATCAACTGTGTACTTGTCATCAAGCTCTTCATTCCTGCAGATCGCTTTTCCAAATTCTCTCTTAAGTTTAATATTCTCCTTTATATAATTCTTTTCATATTCCTCACGGTACTTTTCATTAAGTTCATTCGTCTTGTCAATGATATCCTGAGGAAGCCCGACATTGAAATCACCTATATTCAGCTTCTTGTCTTCCGTTACATTAATAATCGTATAAAGAAGACTGTCATCCTCCGCATACATAAGATTTTTAAAGTACTGCGTGTTCTTGATCTTATCCATGTAGAGTGATTTAAACTGCTCATAATAATTATCCTCGGACAGCATTGTTACAAGAGGATTGATCTTATTATTGTTTTCATTATTCCTCATCGGAGCTGTCTTGTAATTGATAAGCTCTCGATCTTCCTTAACCTCGGAATAAGGAGAAGTGGTATAACCAGGGTCAGAAGGCTTCATGACTTTGATACCATATGATTCAAAGACAGGATCCATCGACTCTTCAACTTTATCCTGAGTTTTATCGTTCAAATGCTCATAAACCGAGCGCAGGTAAACCTTAAACAGTAATTCACTGACCTGTGCTTCTCTTTCGGGCGTGCCGACAGGCTTGGGATTGTTGTACATATCCTTTGAAATATTTGCAATATCCTCATTCATCTTTATTTCGGCGGCATAAGCCTTAAGATTCCTTTTCTGGATTTCATTAAGGTTTCCGTCTCTGTAAAGAGGAGGACTGTCAATGAACTTTGCCGCAAGCTTTATAATGTTAAGATCACGGTTTCCAAGTGCCGATTCCGAATTAACGATATATCCTTTATTTCGTGTTGTTACTGTGTTTGCGGCATAGTTAATCAGTTTATCCAACGCATTACCGCAAAAAGTCTTATCTCCGGTCCTGGAATAATCGTCAAGACCTTTCTTTATGTCCTTACGGTTCTCGAGCAGATAATTACCAAGCCTTTTTGTACGGTCGTCGTTATCCGGAACATTCTGAGTCAGATAAGTTAAATTAAGCGCCACAAGAGCATCATTTCCCTTTGCTCCGGCAGAGGAATCTGTCATGGGTCTTCTTAATCTGTCGGGATCCAAATTGTATCCGAGAGATATTGCAACAACAAGATCTTCATCAAAGTCTTCGGGTATTTCAAACTCAATATTATCGTATTCCTGCTTGACAGGAGACAGATCTCCCATATTCGCCTTTGAGCCATAGCTGTTTTTCAGCTTATCGAAGTATTCGGTCTGCTTGCCGGGAGCATCATTTATAATACCGATCTGTTTTTCTCTGCTATCCCATTTTTCAAGAGTCGTCTTGATGGCTTTTTCATGCGAGAGCTTTTCAATTTCTTTATGAGCTGTTTCGACATCATTTTCACTAAACGGCAGTTTTACATCGTCAAGCTCATTTTCAGTTATGTCAAATAATGACTTTGCTTCATTGCCGTGTACCATGTAATTCTGTACTTTGCTCAGCTGTACGGCAAATTCATCTTTGTCATATATCCCGACAAGATTTATATATTCCGGTGTTTTCTTTATCTTGTCCATGTAAAGATCTTTAAGCTTTTCAACACCGTTTTCCTCATTCAGGATTACAGAAACGGGATCAACGCTTACCTTCCCGAGTTTGTTTCTCATATCTCCCAGGAAATTGCTGTATTCAATCTGCAGATCCAGTCTTTTCGGATCGTAGGGATCGACTCCGACATCCGCATATGCCTTCGCAGAAATCTCATCTACCTTTTTCGTATTATCATTTACCACCTTTTTGTTCGTGTTTTTCAGATACATGTCGAATACAATATCTGCAATCTTGTCATTTCTGGCATCTCTCTTAATGGCAGTAGGCATATTGTCAAGTTCGCGGCAGTTTTTTTCGACACGTTCGGTTGCTCGGATCTGCTCGGCATAGGAATGAATTTTAAGCCTGGTTACCTCGTCAACTTCAATAACTCCTGCCTGTATTGCTTTATCAGCCATCTTAAATATCTGATATTTTCCCTCATGGATTGCATCAAATACCGAAACGGAGTTATTGTTTACGGTATTGGCTATTGCATTGATAACATCCTTACAGCTCTTTTGGACAAATTCCTTTGCCTGCCGCTTTAACTCTTCATTTTCACTGTTAAGATTGGTAAGTGCCGTGTATGTATTTTTTCTGGCTGTATTCATAGGCTCATAAAGCGAGAACATCCTCTCGTCATTATTTACCGCATTTTCGATCAGGAAAACCCTGAGGACTGCAACATCTCCGCCTTTGTTTTTCAACAGCTCCTCGTTCATCGAAGCCCCAAGGGTTACAAATGCAACCATATCATCATCATATCCTTCGGGTACGGGAAGAACAACAGCGTCCATTTCGGCCTTCAGGTTATTGCTTGCGGGCTGATCGCATACCGGTCCGAATACCTTAACGATATCCGATTTACGGTCAAGCAGCTCCACAGCCTTGTTTGTTTTTGATCTGAAATCTTCGGCAGAACTTGTCAGATTTCTGTTTTTCTGCGCAAAAACATCACCAAGCTCCCCTAGCTTAGCATTCATTTCATCTTTAATTTCTTTATTTGAAACATAATTCGACATATATTTCATAGTTCTTTGAAGATCGTTAAATCCAAGCTCGTCGCCATTTAATTCACGAACCAGACTTTCGGCATTTTCAAAGAGCCCATGGATGAAAAAGTCATTGACATTTTTCAGCCTATCATTTTTGGTATTTCCCAGCTTCTGCTGGAAACCGAATATAAAATTGTTGATCCTGTTACACAGCTCTTTAAGATTCTGATCTGAATCCTTATAGCATTCCAGAAAGCTCTTCGGAGTATCTTTCCGAGGTTTTCCGTAGATATCGATTCTCTCCGCACCGTAATTCCAGTCGTATTCTTCCCCCGCACCGAGAAGGTAGCCTCCGGCCAGAGGCTTAAACTTATTACGGTTTTCCACAGGATTATCAAATATACCCTGAAGTTTAAGAACCTTGAACTTTTCTTTTTCGAAAGCAAAGCTGCTATGATCGTGAGAAAGCTTCTGATACTGAGCAAAATCTGCCCTTACACTCTCATCCGGATCGCAGGTTTTTATTATGTCAAGTCCTCTTGAAAGAGCGCATGGAGTGCCGAAAGCACCCATCAGTGCATAATACTGTTCGTATTTGCTGGGTCTTAAAATCAATTCAATCGGATCCTCGCAGAATTTCTTCTCGACCATGATTTCTTCATGCTTTTTTTCGCTTGCTTTTCTGACATATACACCGGGATTTTTAAGAAATTCCTCATAGCTCACGCCGCATTTTTTAGCAGACATCCAAAGCATGAATACACCGCTTAAACGGCTGTCTGTCACAAAGTCCTTTGCGAATTCAAAAGGAGCATCGGCATTTCTGATGGTATCAACGTTTCCGGGAGCATTGAACGGTTCGCAATCCTTAAAGACCTCCTTTGCCATCCGGTGCAGCTCACGCATATTGCTAAGGTCTCTCTCATGAATCAGAAGGTTCTCTTCTATTTCCTTTATATCACCTTTTTCCACAGCCAGCTTAAGTTCATTCTTCGAATTTATAACTTTTCTGTTGGCATAGAGTTTTGTACCTTCTTCATATAAATATTCATCTATTTCTTCATCGGTGAAAGAATATGTTTCATCCATTTTTTTGAGCATGGCAAGAAGACCGCTCTCAAATTTGGGAGTGAGAGAAGGCGGAGTAAGTTTCTCGATTTTATCTCCGAGCTGCTGCATTTCCTCGGTTAATGCCTTATCACCCTTAGGAACAAAGCTATACCCCGTAAATGCACCATTCTGATAGGAAGCAGCATTCTTTTTTTCTGTTCTTATATAGACCTTGTTATAAGTATTCTGATATGCCTCCTGCCCGTAGAGATAATAAGTCTTGTATACTTCGGGCTTTATCGTGGTAAGACAGTTATCGGCACGTGTCAGAATGTCATCAAGCCTTTCCTTTTCGTTTTTATCCCCGTCGGCAAGTTCAAGGGAAATATCTTTGAGATTTTTAATTTTGTCACTGTGTGTATGATAAACCGATTCTTCATCGCTGAGTTCTGTATATGTCCCGATCTTTAATACTTTATCATCAATTTTTTCCAAATATTC
>DFFN01000043.1 GCA_002369525.1 Lachnoclostridium sp. UBA3775
AGAGTGGTCTTACCGCAGCCTCCATGACCGAGCACTGCAACGTTACGGATGTTTTCAAATTTGTATGTTTGCATACCTTCCTCCTTCTTCTTAACGAAACCATTAGTTCCCCTGATTCCGCCCAATATGGTAATATTTTACTAAAAAAAGAGAAATATTGCAAGGCTTTTGTGCAAATTTGTCACTATTTTTACACTCTTTTTTATGATATGCTTCATTTTAACTTGTTTCTTCTTGGAATTATGTGTATAATGGAACAGATTAAAATAGTGTTGAATCATAAAATGAGAAAATATGTCTGAAAGGAAGTATATGATCAATTTAGGTTTTATAGGCTTCGGCCTTATCGGAGCATCTATTGCAAAGGCTTTGAAAGCAAACAAGCCCGGCAAATACGGCATATGTGTTTATGATTACCATAAGGATGAAAATCCTTCTTTAAACAAAGCTGTCGCAGACGGATGCATCGACTCGTTAAGAAAGGATTTTAATGATCTTTTCTCCTGCCGTGCGGTTTTTCTGTGCGCCCCGGCTTTAAAAAATATTCCCTATCTTTCACAGCTTAAGGAAGAAGCTGAGAAAAGAAAGACGGAGCTTCCTCTTCTCAGCGATGTCGGCAGTGTAAAAGGAAATATAGTAAAAGCCGCCGAAGAGCTTGGTTTGGGCGAAAGATTTATCGGAGGACATCCCATGGCGGGTTCCGAAAAAACCGGTTATGAAAATGCCGGTGAAAAACTGCTTGAAAATGCCTATTACATTCTGACTCCGGCAGCAGGCAGTTCAGAAAACGATCTGGATTTTTTAAAAGAGCTTGTTACCGACACCGGTGCGCTGCCTGTTGTTCTTGATTGTGATACCCATGACCGCGTAACAGCCGCTATAAGCCATGTTCCGCATATTGTAGCGATGGAGCTGGTAAATCTGGTTCAGGATGCGGGTGACGATACCGAACTGATGAAGCTGCTCGCCGCGGGAGGCTTTAAAGACATCACAAGGATTGCCTCCTCCTCTCCCGACATGTGGCAGTCCATACTGCTTTCAAATAGGGAACAGATACTTGACACGCTTGACCGTTTTCAGGATGCGCTTGTGCGTATCGAAGCCGCTATGATTTCCAACGACGGAAAGTATATCTACAGAAATTTTGACAGAGCGGGCGATTTCCGCTCCCGCATCCCCGATAACCGCGGTATGCTTAAAAAAAATTACAGGTTTTACGTCGATATCGAAGACAAAGCCGGAGCCATTGCAGAGATTGCAGGCCTGCTGCATCAGGGCGGAATTTCAATTAAAAATATCGGAATCATTCACAACCGGGATTACGAGGACGGTGTGCTCAGAGTCGAGTTTTATTCGCCCGAAGACGAAGAAAAAGCCGCGCTTTTACTTGAAAACAACAAATACATTGTTCACAGAACATAAAAAACGGGGACCCGTGTGAGGTCCCCGCTGTTTTTTAATTTCCCGATACCAGAAGTCCAAGTATCGTGAATTCTTCATTTGAGGAATTAGCGTTTTTCTTGATTACTACCTTGTGCTCGGCTGCTGTATCCGATGCGAATACTTCTGCTGATTCCGCGTAGCTGCCCCAGCCACCCGTAAAGTCGGCATCCAATGTGGCAACGACTTTTCCGTCGACCTCTATATCGAACTGTCCGCTCTTTCCGTCGGTTGTTCTGTAATAGATAAGTCCCAGGTTAGCACAGTTGATCGTAAAGCTGATCTCACCGTTTCCGCTCTCGGTAGTCCAGTCGTTATTGAACTGCCAGAACTTCTCGCTCTCGGCAAAGGTTCCGAGCGAATCGGGAGTTATGGTCTTGTTGTCAAGTATCTTTGCATTGGTATACTTCTCTTTTGTAAGTGCCGCAACGTCAAATTTATCTGCACCGCCAAGTGTATCCAGATCATGATAAACAGCATTGAAATAGTACCAGAAAAGCTCACCGCAGATTGCATGACCTATTCCTGAAGGATGCACGGTATCACCCGAAAGCTCCTTTGCGGTAAAAATGTTTTCCTTCATCATCTTGCTGATAACGTTGGTGTAGCTTATCATCGGAAGCGAATATGCCTTTCCGACGGGATATTCATCCATCTGGGCTGTCGAGCCGTTGGTCTGTCCCATGAAAAGAAGCATGACCGCAGGATTGCTCTTATATGTCAGAAGATTTCTTACGAGATTATCATAGATATTCTGACCGTTTCTGAGACCTGCATCATTAACGGCAAATTCAACAATGACAAGATCGGGCTCATGTGAAAGCACATCCGTTCCTGCTCTGTGGACGCCGAGGTATGAAGTGGTTGCGCCGATACCTGCGTTTACAAAGTTGATCTTTGTATCAGGGAAACGCTGTTCCCACCACTCCTTAACATAATTTGCATAAAACTTTTTTTGGGGAAGAAGCTCCTTGTCCTTATCCTTTGTACCGTTTGAAATTGTTCCCTGAGTGATCGATCCTCCGATACATACGATTGTCACTTCTTCTTTGTTCTTTGCCTTTTTCATCACATCTGCAAGAGCTCTGTTGTCCGAGCCGAGAAGTGTAGCCATCTCCATGCAATCGTCCGAAACAAGAGAGGTTGCCGGTGTCAGGCCGCCCTCATGCCATTCTTTCGATACGACGGGTGTCGGTTCTGCCTCCTTGGTAGGCTCTGCCGAACTGCTTTCAACGGAACTGCTTCCTGTCAAACTGCTTTCAGCCGAACTGCTTCCTGACGACGATGAAGCCACGCTGCTTTCTTTTTTTCCTGAGCTCTCCTCACTTCCGCAGCCGTAAAGCATTCCGGCACAGAAGCTTAGTGCGGCTATAACAGCCGCTGTTCTTTTCAATCCTTTAAACATCCTTGTTCTCCTTTTTTAATACTTTTTACCCGTAACGGGATTTTTGATTCCTAATTCCTCCCACAGAATACTGTATGGAGCATTTCCGATGTCCAGAAGCTTTTTATAGGCTTCAGCCATTGAATTTCCTGCCTTCAGCAGTTCTTCATAGGTATCCTCCATCAAAGCAAATCCAAGACCATAGGCAGGGAAAAGTGCGGGGTCCGAGACATTGATTTCAAAAATTGCTCTTGTACTTGACCCGAGGTTGAAATTGTCATTCAGGTATTCCTTGAGTTCCGAAATATCGTCTCCGTAATAGTTTACCCTGATATCACAGAGAGCCTGTATCATATAATTAAGCATTCCTTCTCTGTAACGGAACTCCGCAAGCTTCTCGTCATCGAGGCACCAGTAATATGCCTGCTTTTCAACAAACATCGCCCAGCCCTCCTGCACGCCGAGATAAGTAAGAAACTGATTGATCTCCTGGCAGTTATCCTGTCTGAAACGATATTCGTCCTGATAGAGATGTCCCGGAATTCCTTCATGGGCAAGTGTTACAAACAGTTCCACTGTATCCGAAACATTGTTTTTGTTAACCCTGATGACCTTCCTGTCGATATTGTCGATCTGAGGAGATATATAGTAAGCTGCGATCACATCATTTTCCTGCTCCTTGGCAAGATAGCTTACGGTAAAATCAACATCGCCTATATCAACAAAGAGTTCATCGGCAAGCTCATTCAACGACTTAAGAATCTTTTCGGGATCGTCTCCGTATTTTGAATCCGCATCGCTGTATTTGGATAACATTTCAGGATCCTCATTTATCAGTTCGATCATTCGGTCCCAATATTCAAAAGCCTTGTCTTCAAGGTACTCATAAACCTCGTCGACACTTGCATCCATGCCTATATATTCCTCAAGAAGCGTGGAATAGTACTCTTTTCCGCCCTCAAAATTTGCAAGGCCCTGAGATTTGTCAACATAGTCCTCGAAGCCCTTTACAAATTCAATATACCCTTCAATCGCGGGCATCGTGCTTTCTTTGATTATGCCGGCAAGCTCCTCAAGATATTTGTCCTGCTTATCCTTCGGAATGTCAGTCTTTTCGATGCTGTTTTTAAAAGCCACATAAAGAACTTCCTTCTCGACATCGGAAGCCATCCAGTCCTCACCGAAATCAATAGCGGCGCTGTACATTTCCTTCGTAAACAGAAGATTATCCTTGATTATCTTATCGCTGATTTCAGACTCCGAATTTTTAAGATAATCCGGAAACTTCTTTAAGCTGTCAAGATACAGTTCGGCATCTTTTTCGTCTTCTATCGGGAATTCGGTAAAAAATGTCTGTATCTGGGAAACATAATTTCCGTTCTGCGAGAAGAATCCTGCGATATATTCGCCCTCATCTTCCGTTGCCTTGTACATCTTTACTTCATAAGCCAGAAGCTTATATATGATTCTCTGCTGATCGTTAAGCTTTTCCGGATCAAATTTTGTGAGATTATCCTCGACAAACTGCATGAATTCATCGGAGAAGTTATCAAGTATTTCCTCGTCCGACTCACCGAAGGTATGCTTTAGTTCAATTCCTGCCGCAGCAGGATCCTTCAAGTACAGATGTGTGGAAAAGTCCGATCCGCACTCTATCATGATTTTGTATGCCTGATTCAGAAACCGGTCAAAGTCATCTCCGCTGTCAAGACTTACAATACTTCTTCTACCTTCGGCATCCTCAGCACTGCTTTCTTTAGAGGAACTGCTCTCCTTATCAGAGCTGCTTTCCTTGTCGGTGCTGCTTTCCTTGTCTGCACTGCTTTCCTTGTCTGCACTGCTGCTTTCCGCCGAACTGCTTTCCTCTTCGTCCTCGTATTCTCTTGCGGATGATGCAAGCTTGCTTTCTTTATCCTTGTTGCTTTTTATAAGCTTAAAAGGATCGATTATCAGAAAAACCGCTGTCGCAAAAACGAGCAGGACAAACAAAATAACGACGATCAGCGCCTTTTTAAATCCGTTCGAATTATTATTTTCCATTATTTTGCTTCTTCACTTACTTCGACTTTTCTGATGGTCTTGTTGGCGATTTCTTCTTTGATATTCTTAATAAATGCATCAAGCTCTACCATACCCTCGTCGCCTTTGTAACGGCTGCGGAGCGAGACCTTCTTCTCCTCTTCTTCCTTCGCGCCTACGATAAGCAGGTAAGGAACATGCTGAAGCCTTGCCTCACGGATCTTGAAGCCGATCTTCTCCGAACGGTCGTCAAGAGTAACGTTCAGTCTTTCCTTCTTAAGTATCTGATATATGCTGTCTGCATAGTCAAGATATTTCTCGGAGATCGGAAGCACGCGTACCTGCTCGGGAGCAAGCCAGGTAGGGAAATTGCCCGCATATTTCTCGGTCAGCCATGCAAGTGTTCTTTCATAGCAGCCCATAGAGGTCCTGTGAATGATGTAAGGGCGTTTCTTTTCGCCGTTCTGGTCGATATAGTACATATCAAACTGCTCTGCGATAAGGGCATCCCACTGTATTGTGATCATTGTGTCTTCCTTACCGTAAACGTTCTTAGCCTGGATATCTACCTTGGGACCGTAGAAAGCAGCCTCGCCGATACCCTCATAGAACTTGATTCCGAGCTCGTTAAGTATGTCTCTGATCGCACCCTCTGTCTGATTCCAGGTTTCCTCATCACCGATATATTTTTCTTTGTTGTTGGGATCCCAGCGAGAAAGACGGTAGGTAACATCCTCCTCAACTCCGAGTACCGTCAGGCAGTGCTTAGCAAGGGCAAGGCACTTCTTGAACTCATCTGCCATCTGGTCGGGGCGTACAATAAGGTGGCCTTCGGAAATAGTGAACTGACGAACTCTTGTAAGTCCGTGCATTTCGCCGGAATCCTCGTTTCTGAAAAGTGTCGAGGTCTCGCTGAGTCTTATAGGAAGATCACGGTAGGAATGCTGGCTTGCCTTATATACAAAGTACTGGAAAGGACAGGTCATGGGACGAAGAGCATAAAGCTCCTTATCCTCCCTTGCAGCATAGTCCTTCTTTTCTTCTTCCGAAAGGCCGTTCACTCTTTCCGCGCACTTAAGGTCTCTTTCATAGGCGTCCTTGAATACGAACATGCCGTCCATATAGTGATCCCAGTGACCTGAAATTTTGTAAAGGTCGCTCTTGGCCATGAGAGGTGTCTTTGTTCTCTGATATCCCCACTCATAGTCTTCGAGATCTTCGATCCATCGCTGCATTGCCTGAATCATCTTAACGCCCTTGGGCATGATAAGCGGAAGTCCCTGACCGATAACATCAACTGTTGTGAAAAGCTCCATCTCACGTCCGAGCTTGTTATGGTCGCGGAGCTTGATGTCCTCAAGATGTGCAAGGTAAGCTTCGAGGTCGGCATTCTTTGTATAAGCAGTACCGTAAATTCTTGTGAGCATCTTGTTCTTTTCCGAGCCTCTCCAGTATGCACCCGAAGATGAGATCAGCTTGATAGCCTTGATATTCTTCGTACTCATAAGATGAGGTCCTGCACAAAGATCGACAAAACCGCCCTGGTCATAGAAGGAAATCTCGGCATCCTCGGGAAGATCCTTGATGAGTTCAACCTTGTAAGGCTCGCCTTTTTCTTCCATAAGTTTGATAGCTTCTTCTCTCGGAAGGGTAAAGCGTGTAAGCTCATGGCCCTCCTTGATTATCTTCTTCATCTCGGCTTCAAGCTTATCGAGAGCCTCACGGTCAAAAGGAGGTATATCAAAATCATAGTAAAAGCCTTCGTCTATTGAAGGTCCGATGGCACATTTTGCCTCGGGATAAAGGCGCTTAACAGCCTCTGCAAGCACATGGCTCGCTGTATGGCGGTATGCATTCTTTCCTCTCTGATCGTCAAATGTAAGTATGTTAAGCGTGCAGTCCTTATCCACTACTGTACGAAGGTCTGCGGTCTTTCCGTCAATTTCTCCTACACAGGCTACTCTTGCAAGTCCCTCCGACAGATCCTTAGCTATGTCAATAATTGACATCGGCTGTGAATACTCCTTAACGGAGCCGTCTTTAAGTGTGATTTTCATGGTTGTTTCCTCTCTTTCGTAAAATAAAAATCCCCGCATACCAAAAAGTATGCAGGGACGAATTGTTCTTAATCCGCGGTTCCACCCTACTTGGTTAAAACCCTCTTATGACTAACGTCTGTTAAATTCGGTTCTGCTCGGAGGCGGTCTTCACTGCTTTGCAAACAAATCGTTTTCAGCACTCCGGAAACCCCGGGACGATTCTCTCTGGGAATGTTCATACAGTTACTCTTCTCGTCAATACAGAAAAAATACATTTAACGGAATTATAAGCCCGAAGCCAATATTTGTCAAGGTAAATTTGCGCTTAAAAATCGTATAAACATCAAAAAAGGACGTCCTTAAAGCACATTCTCTGTCTGTCATTTTCAAAATCATAGCTGTGCCAGCTTCCGCCCGCACAAAAGCCATGATGCTCGCAGTCTTTGCAGTTTTCTGCAATGTTATCCGGGTCCTGCCTGAAAATCCCGAATTTATTGTTCCATATGTCAGTAAAACGTTCCTGTCTGACATTGCCCTGTATCGTTCTATCGTTTCTTTCGATATCAAGACAGGCACCCACATCGCCTTTTGACATTACAGAGGCGGTCGTTCGCCCCGCCGAACATATGAAGTACCAGTCGCGTACCTCTCTTTCATATTCCATGCCGAGATAATGCGTACAGCCGTAGCAGACCGGATAATTTTGCTCGCGCTTTTCCTTTATAAACGAAAAAAGCCTGCGGTAATCATCCTTGGTCATCATTTTTTCAGGAAAATCCAGCGCACGTCCGATGGGCTCAAGATTTATCACGCGCCATGAATCAATGTCGATCTTATCCATGATATCAAACAATGCGTCCAGCTGGCCGATATTTTCATGATTGACGACTGTTGTTATCTGCACATGCTCGAAGCCTTCGTCTATCATTGCCCGGATGCCTGCCATCGCACGCTCATAACCGCCTTTAAGGCCTCGCTGTGTATCATGGGTTTCGGGAAGCCCGTCGATAGAAACCGACACGGTTCTCATGCCTGCCTTTTTCAGTTTCCCGGCAACCTCAGCGTTAACAAGCGTAGCATTTGTAGTCATTCCCCAGAGAAAGCCTTTATTCTTCGCATAAGTCATTACCTCGAAGAAATCCTTGTAAAGCAAGGGTTCACCGCCGGTGATACATAGCATGGGTTTTGGCTTAAAGTTTTCCGCAACCTCATCGATTATCGCCATCCACTCTTCTTTTTCAAGCTCGCCTTCCACCCTTTTCATTCCGCAGCTCGAACCGCAGTGAAAGCACTTTTCGTTACAGTTCTGGGTAAACTCAAAGAAGAGCTGCTTAAGCACGGGTCTTTTGTAAAGTCCGTTGCGATACATGGCAACTCTGTTCATATGAGCTGTTTTCATATCTATAATTTCTTTTGGAATCTGATTCATTTATTATGCCATGCTAACCTTTTCTTATTATTCTACCACCGGCTCTTCATCAGTCGGAGGCGGGCCATAAACATCCTGCGGTTCCTCCTGATACTCCGTCGGAG
>DFFN01000131.1 GCA_002369525.1 Lachnoclostridium sp. UBA3775
ATCGGCCGATTCGTCGGCCCGGATCGCCGCAGAACACGGTGCCCTGCTTGTAAGACAGGAGAAGAAGGGCTACGGAAATGCCCTCAGAAAAGGTCTTTGCAAGGCGAAGGGCGATATAAGGATCATTTGCGATTGCGATATGACCTACGACATTGCCGAGACCGGAAAACTCCTTGCCCCGCTTATGAACGGAAGCTGTGACGCAGTCATAGGAAACCGCTTTGCCGGCGGTATTAAGAAAGGCGCAATGCCTTTAATGCATATCCTGGGGGTGAAATTCCTGTCATATATCGGAAGAAAACGCTTTAATACATGGATTTACGATTTCCACTGCGGTTTCAGAGGAATCACGGGGCAAGCTCTTAAAAAACTCAGGCTCAGAAGTCCGGGCATGGAATTTTCAACGGAATTTATCGCAGAAGCCTCCATGCGCGGATTAAGGATAACGGAAGTGCCTGTCAGTCTTCATAAATGTGCATATGAAAGAAAATCAAAGCTGAGGACGATCAGGGACGGATTAAGACATCTTCAATATATTATCTACGTAAGATGAAGAAAAATTTGGCAAAAAAATCGATAGGATATGTCATATGCTTTACCCTTACTGCCTTGCTTCTGACAGCTTTTCTTGTGATTGCGGCGCTTATTCCGAGAAGACTTATTAAAGACAATATGCAGGAATCAGCAGAATATCTCGGCCGGCAGAAGCTTTTTTACAAAACGGTTAAGGAAATTGAAGGAAGTAAAGCGGACAGGTATGCGGACTCGATACTTTTAGGCATAGTCTGGCAGCTTGATGTCGATAAGCCTCTCAGGTCGGTAATGGAAACAGCATATCTGCATGATGAGCTGGGGCGTGAGAATATCAGTCTTTTGGATGCGGTAATAAATGATACACCGCCCAATCAGGAATATATCAGATACTGGCACGGCTCTGCGGTCATTTTAAAACCCCTGCTGCTTATTTTCAGTCTTAAACAGATTTATATTTTTAACGCCGTGCTGATGGCAGTACTGCTTTTAGTTTTGCTTTGGCAGCTTTTTAAGCTTCGTGCCTATGCATGTATTGCAGGAATTATAGCGGGAATGATAAGCATTTCGGCTTGGTTTGTACCGGTTTCGCTTGAATATACCTGGTGCTTTTTGTTGATGCTATTATTTTCTACGGCTGTAGTATCGATGCTTAAAAAAGAAAAGGACAGATATATGGGATATGCATTTCTGGTTTTCGGAATGCTTACGTCGTATCTGGACTTTCTTACAACCGAGATCATTACCCTGATCGTGCCTTTGTTAATTACAGTCTGGTATAATAAGAGAATAAAAAAAGCGGTAACCGACATCGCAAGAACGGCAGGATATGCAGCTGCCTGGCTTGCGGGCTATATTTCGATGTGGGTGCTTAAATGGATACTTGCTGCTTTGATATTACAAAGAAATGTCTGGCCGGATATTACTGCTCAGATCAGGCTGAGAATAGACGGAAGTGTTACCAACGTATCAAAACAGGGCCTTGTCTCATTTATCAAAAATGCTCTTATAAGAAATATAAAATGCCTGTTTCCGTTTGAATACGGAATTATCGGCATGATCGCCGGTTTTTCGGTCATTGCCCTGTTTATATTTATTGCCGTCAAAAACCATAAAGCCGGCATCGATAAAAAGCTCTGCATGCTTTATATCATTACGGCATTTTTACCATATGTGCGGTTCGCACTTCTTCACAACCATTCGTATATACATTATTTTTTTACATACAGGGTGCAGCTTGTGACGGTTTTTTCGGCAATACTGCTTTTGGAAGAAATTTCGGGCTTTTTACGAAAAAATTCTGCGGATTAAATAGCGGTAATAAATATTTATTGTCTTGCAAGCTTTCGCTTTTTGTGTTATCATATCCCTTGAAAGGTTGTGCAGGATATGCAGGTGTAGTTCAGTGGCAGAACACCAGCTTCCCAAGCTGGATATGCGGGTTCGATTCCCGTCACCTGCTTTTTTATATTCTGCAAATGGTGGGATAAATGGACAGAAACAAACTGATAGTCAGAACGAGCATAATCGGCATAATCGCAAATATATTTCTGGCTTCCTTCAAGGCTTTTGTCGGAATTCTTGCAAACTCGATTTCGGTAATACTTGATGCTGTCAACAATTTAAGCGATGCGCTTTCATCCATAGTAACTATCATCGGCACCAAGCTTGCCGGACGTACTCCGGATAAAAAGCATCCTCTCGGTCACGGCAGGATAGAATATCTGTCAACCATGATAGTTGCGGCCATCGTTTTCTATGCCGGTATAACATCATTTGCTGCATCGGTAAGGAAGATCATCAAGCCTGCCGATCCGGATTATACCCATATTACCTTGATCGTGATCGCTTCGGCAATAGCCGTTAAGCTTGTGCTCGGACGTTATGTCAAGAAAATGGGCGAAAAGCTGAACTCCGGTTCGCTTGTTGCATCAGGCTCGGATGCCTTGTTTGATGCTATAATATCTCTCTCCGTGCTGGTTTCCGCTATCATATTCATGACGACAGGCATCGCTCTTGAGGCTTTTGTCGGCGTGATCATTTCTTTGTTTATTATGAAGTCAGGTATCGAAATGTTCTCCGAGGCGGTAAGTGAAATGCTCGGAAAAAGAGTCGACCGGGCATTCCTTTCGGAGATCAGAAAAACAATTTCGGAAAACGAAAACGTTTACGGAGTATACGATCTTATACTTCACAGCTACGGACCCGAAAGGTACATAGGCTCGGTACATATTGAAATACCGGATACCTTGAAAGCATCCGAAATCGATGCCATGGAAAGAAAAATCGCGATCGATGTCTATAAAAAGCATGGTGTAATGCTCGGCGGCATCGGCATATATACCTTCAATACCGAAAACAAGGTAATTGAAAAGCTGAGAAACGAGATAACCCACAAGGCTGTGAATTTCAAAGGCATAATACAGATCCACGGCTTTTATTACGACAGCGAGAGCAATACCATAAATTTTGATGTTATAGTCGATTTTGATGTTAAAAACAGAAGAGAAGTATACGAGTCCTTCTGCGCTACGGTGAAAGAGGAGTATCCCGATTATAATTTCAATATCGCGCTTGATCTTGACATTTAAAGTACTTGTAAAGTATGTTTAAAAGTGTTAGAATAATATCCGGGGAGAAAGGCCGCATACGCCTGCAGGAATGATGGAAATAAAGACAGTTGATTTAAAAGCAAGCATATTTGAGGACAATGACTTGGACGCGGGAAGACTCCGCAAAAGCCTTAAGGAAAAAGGATGTTTCCTGCTAAATGTAATGTCAAGTCCGGGCAGCGGAAAGACCACTGCATTGGTCAGGCTGATAAACCAATTAAAGGATGAATATAAAATCGCAGTTATGGAAGCCGACATCGATTCCGACAAGGATGCAAGGAGAGTTGCCGGAGAAACAGGTGTAAGATCGGTTCAGCTGCATACCGGCGGAATGTGTCATCTTGACGCCGATATGACAAGACAGGGAGTGGCTTCGCTCGGGGAAGAAAGCTATGACCTTATCATACTTGAAAACGTAGGAAATCTGGTATGCCCGGCAGAGTTTGATACCGGTTCGGTTAAAAATCTGACGATACTTTCCGTGCCGGAGGGAGATGACAAGCCTCTTAAGTATCCTCTGATGTATCAGGTTTCAAATGCGCTCATGATCAATAAGATCGATGTGCTGCCTTATTTTGATTTTGACATCGAAAAAGCGAAGGAATATGCGAAAAGACGTAATCCGGAGCTTGAGATATTTCCTGTCTGCGCGAAAAGCGGCGAAGGCATGGAACAGGTGTGCGAATGGCTCAGGCGCGAGATTGAGGCATGGAAAAATAATTAATTAATATGGGGTTTTTATGGCGGCTTTTTCTGTTACCATGTCAGAGAATGAGAAAAGGAACTACATCCGAAACAGTTCCGACAATCTGTTTGTCGAGGCGGGGGCAGGTGCGGGCAAAACCACATTTATCTCCAAAAGAATAATCAACCAGATGAAAAAAGGCGTGAGTCCTTCAGAATTTGTCTTCATCACTTTCACCAACGAAGCGACCGTCGAACTATATACCAAGATTGAAAAAAACATAATAAGGGAAATCAAGAAAACCGAGAGCCTTGAGGAGCTGTCGGTTTTGACCTATGCTCTTGAAACGCTGCCCGAAATGAACATAATGACGATATACCGCTTCTGCTACGGTCTTCTTGTGCTTGCAAAAAAAGCAGGCGGCATAAAGGAATCGGATTTTGTCGGAAGCGAGGGCATGAACCGCAGCAACCGTGTCATAACACAGAGAACCAGGAAGCTGCTTGAAGAGGATGAAGAGTTCCTTGAAAATACCAGGCTTAAGTATAAGCATATATATGCCGACGAGTTCCAGGACACCGATGAGGACCAGGCTGCCGTCATGCTGCTTGTGGCAGGCGAAAGAACTGTAAACAGGGAAACGGACATAAAAGAACTCGGAAAGCTTTTAAACGGAGAAAAGTCATCCTACAGGATACGGGAAAACTCTCTGTTTTTTGTCGGAGACGCAAGGCAGTCGATATACCGCGACGAAGGCGCAAGAATCGAAATATTTGAGAATGTCAGAAAATATATTGGAGAGAACCCTAACTCAAGCATAATAAGCCTTGAAGAAAACTATCGTTCGGAAGACGATATACTTGCCTGGATAAACAGTCATTTCGAGAAATATTTTGATAATTATGTGCCGATGAAGGGCGACTGGAAGATAAATGACGGGAAAAGCTTTCACGGTATCTGGCGCATTGAGGACGGCGAAAAAAAGGCGAATGCCCTTGAGCTTATTAAATCACTTTTTGAAAAAGAGGATGTTTATATCGAGGAAAAGAACTCAGATGCCGTGAGAAAGCTTTTGTATTCGGACTTTCTTGTTCTTCTTATGAGAGAGGAGCATGTTGAAGAATATCTTGAAGAAGCAAAAAGACTCGGCATTCCCGCGATCACGACAGGTAAGATTTCAATCGAAACCAACGAAAACGCGGTCAGGATAATGACTCTTAAAAAAGCCAAGGGACTTGCCGGAAACATAGTCATAATAGCCGACAGAAGCATGTCGAGGAAGGAATATTTCGACAGGATAGGCGAAGAAGAAAACTGCAGTGAATGGGAGCGTTTCGAATATGTGGCAGCCACAAGGGCAAGGCATGCCTTGCTTTTCATGCCCGAAGAAATCGAAAATACCATGTTCAGCGCAGGAGAGTACGGGCTGGAGAAATTGCCGGTGTTAAGGGTGTAGTAAAAAAATATGTAATTACAATCATCTTGCGGAGGTAAAAAACATGTGTTTGCGTGAATATTCAGAAGAAGAAATAAAAGAAATGTTCAGAGAGGACGGTATTGAAGAAGGCTTTGAACAAGGTATGGAAAAGGGCTTGGAGCAGGGCTTGGAGCAGGGCTTGGAACAGGGCTTGGAAAAGGGCTTGGCTGAAGCAACGAAGAGATATGTTGTGCTGCTTTTAAATAAGGGTAAAACAACGGAAGAAATTCATGATCTGCTTGATATTCCGCTGGAGGAAGTTATCAGGATAGCCAATGAATATAAATAGCAGGGTATTGGTTTTAACTTAGGTATGTTGACATGATGAGTGAACAGAATGAAAAAATGAATCTTACAACCCTTTGTTATATCGAACAAGACGGAAAATATCTGATGCTTCACAGGATTAAAAAAGAAAATGACATCAACAAGGACAAGTGGCTGGGAATCGGAGGACATTTTCTTGCAAATGAAAGCCCGGAAGAGTGTCTGCTGCGAGAGGTCAAAGAAGAAACCGGACTTGTTCTAAATTCATGGCGTTTTCGCGGCATTGTCACCTTTGTTCAGAAGGACAGGATGTTTGAGTATATGATGCTCTATACCTCGGATGATTTTTCGGGGGAGATGAAGGAATGTGATGAAGGCGAGCCGGTCTGGATTGACAAGAAAAAGATAAATACACTTGAGCTTTGGGAAGGAGATAAGATTTTCTTTAAGCTTCTGGATGAAGAAAGGCCTTTCTTTTCGCTTAAGTTTGTCTATGACAAGGATGTGCTGACGCAGGCATTTCTTGACGGAAAACGCTATACTGAGACGGCTGCCGTATCCTGCGATGAAAAAGGAGAAATCATAGCGCGTGTAATGACAGGATTTCCGACTAAATTCGGCCTTCCGAGACAGGCGGGAATTGTTCCGGAGCTTACGGGAAGGATAGTATTTAACGAAAAATACAGAGTGGCGGATGCTTTCAGGGGGCTTGAGGATTTTGATTACATCTGGGTGATCTGGAAATTCTCTGAGGCTAAAAGAAAAGAGTGGTCGCCGACAGTGAGACCGCCGAGGCTCGGGGGAAATACGAGAATGGGTGTTTTTGCCACACGTTCACCTTTCAGACCTAATCCCATCGGTCTTTCCTGCCTTAAGCTTGAAAAAATTGATTATGAAGCCAAGGACGGACCGGTTTTGATCGTTTCGGGCATTGATATGATGAGCGGAACGCCGGTATATGACATAAAGCCCTACCTTCCGTATGCGGATGCGAAGCTTTTTGCAAGGGGTGGCTTTACCGGAAATGTTGCGTCATCGGCCGATCTTAGTGTGGAATTTGAGAAAGACTGGGATGCAGGTCTTGTAAACGGCGGAAAAGCGATATCTTTTGAAGAAACGAAGATGCTGAAGTCAAAGCTTATTGCCATACTTTCGCTTGATCCAAGACCGTCATACCAGAACGATCCCGAGCGTATCTACGGCTTTGAATTTGAAGACTATGAGATCGGTTTTCGGGTGGAAAAAAACACGGCATTTGTAATAAATGCAACATTTCGGGAAAAATAATGCAGCTTTTCGAAAAAAATAATGTAATCCTAAAGAAAAATTAAAAAACAGGCGGCTGATACTTATTGTATTTTGCCGCCCTTTTTAGTAAAATAATATAAATAAACTGCTTACATCTGGTGCCTGACGACGAGATATTCGTCACCGTTACGATAGTAGGGGCATGAATAGTGCCTGTCACTCATAAGGCGCATATATTCATCCTCATCCATATCAATGTCACAGACATAGGATTCGCAGTCCTCATCATAGGTGTAGTAGGTACAGGTATCGCAGCTGCCGGAAATTTGATTGTTGTTTGTTTTCGTGCTTTTCATGAGCCGATTATAACACAACAGCCGGAGTTTTGCAATATAATGTCTGCCGGATGTTCGGTTTTAGTAATTCTTGCGAGAGGTTTTGGCGTGGAAGGAATAAATATAATACTTGTAATGTCGTTCATTTTCTTTATCGGCAGTTCGATAGGATGGGTACTCGAGGTGTTTTACCGAAGATTCTTTTCGGATGCGAATCCCGAAAGAAAATGGATTAATCCCGGCTTTCTGCAGGGACCGTATCTTCCTCTTTACGGTATCAGCCTTCTGACTCTTTACCTGCTTGCACTTATTCCGATGGATTTTATAGACAATAAAATACTGAGAAGGATAGTGCTGTTCATCATAATGGCGGCCGTGATCACTGTGGTAGAATACATTGCGGGACTGATCTTCATTAAAGGCATGAAGATCATGCTCTGGGATTATTCGAATGACTGGGGCAATATACAGGGAATTATATGTCCGAAATATACTTTCTACTGGATGCTGCTCAGTGCGATTTATTATTTCCTGATACACGGAAAGGTCATCGATTCGATCTACTGGCTGTCGGAACATCTTGCTTTTTCCTTCTTTGTCGGATTTTTCTACGGCGTATTTTTTATCGATTTCTCGGTATCGCTCAAGATCAGCGCAAGGATATCAAAGTTTGCAAGAGAGAACCAGATACTTGTGCGTTATGAGGATTTCAAGCAGAAGATTGTCAGAAAGAACGAGGCTCTCAAGTTAAGGGCGCACTTTTTCCTGCAGATCAGGCCTTTTGAACGTTCATTCGGCGAGGTTCTTAAAGATTATGCCGGAGCTGTAACCGGCAGTGTGACTGCAGTCGGCGGAGCTATCGGGCATACGCTTTTAAATGCCGGCCACACGATCAGGAATACGATCGTGCCGGGCGACCGTGAAAAGAAGAGCGTGTATGAAAAGGATGTAGATAAGCTGGAGAACGAGAAATGAAACATAAGCTTATAATGATTTCTTCGGTGTTATGCCTGCTTTACTATATTTTCATAGTCATGTTCGGAGGCTTTTCGATTTCGTGGTCATGGCTGTGGCTTTTGGCAGCATTGTTTTTCGGCTTTTTTGCCTTTATTCTGTCGAATGAGAAAACAAGAGCGGCGCTTGAGAAAATACCCAAAGCCGTGATACTTATTCCGGCACTTGTGATCGCAGCCGGCATGTTTTGCTTCGAATTGCTGTTTTTTGCCGTACTTTCCGAATCAAAGGCTACGGGAGATAAGGGCGCCGATTATGTGATCGTGCTGGGAGCAAAAACAAGCGGCGGCTATATGCCGAGGATACTTAAATACAGGCTTGATGCAGCTTTTGATTATGCAGTGGAAAATCCCGGATGCACAGTTATAGTTTCGGGCGGAAAGGGAAACGACGAGGAAAAGCCCGAGGCAGGGGTGATGAGAGACTATCTTCTCTCGAAAGGACTGGAGGGCGCACGCATAATCACGGAGGAGCGTTCGAGGGATACGGACGAGAATCTCAGCTTCTCGAAAAAAATAATCGATGATATACACGGAGAGAATGCCAAAATCGTGGTGATAAGCAACACTTTCCATGTTTACAGGGCGGTTTCACTTGCGAAAGCAAAAGGAATGAAAAATGTTTCGGGCCATGCGGCAAAAAGCAGGATTGAGGCCGACTTTCATTATACGGTAAGGGAATGCATCGGACTGATGAAAGAGCTTGCATTCGGAAATATCGGTTTTAAAAATCTGATACATTGAAATATAAGGATATTACGGAGGAAATATGATAACAAAACAAGAAGGCAACAGACTGGTAATCATTAACGGAACGGAGCAGACATGGATTGAGCCATGGGGCAGAAATTCGCTCCGCGTAAGGATGACAAAAGAAGCGAAGATGGACGAAAACGACTGGGCTCTCACCGAAAAGGTGGAGGAGTGCGTTCCGGAGATCAGTTTTGAGACAGTTGACACCACAGACCCGTGGTATAAGTCGGATGAATGGGAAAAATATCATTCTACAGGAGTAGTGTCAAAGATTCGCAACGGAAAGATAACAGCCGTTGTAAATCCGGAGGGCTGGATAAGCTTCATAAATGACAAAGGTGAGGAACTGACTGCGGAATATTGGAGAACGAGAGACCGCATCAATCGTTACTGCGCTCCGTTAAGGATTGTGGGACGCGAGCTTAAGCCGAAGAATGGCAGTTCCGACTATTCACTCTGCGCGCGTTTTGAGGCCTATGACGATGAAAAAATCTTTGGAATGGGACAGTACCAGGAGAAAAACCTCAATAAAAAAGGTGCATGTCTTGAACTCTGTCACAGGAATTCACAGGCATCTGTTCCTTTCATGATATCGAGCCGCGGTTACGGACTGTTCTGGAACAATCCGGCGATCGGAACCGCGACCTTTGCCACGAACAAGACCGAATGGGTGGCATATTCAACCAAAAAGCTTGATTATTTCATAACGGCAGGCGATACGCCGGCAGAACTTGAGGAAAACTACTCGGCAGCGACCGGAAGAACACCGATGATGCCCGAATACGGTCTTGGCTACTGGCAGTGCAAGCTCCGCTACCGCAATCAGGAGGAGCTTCTTACCGTTGCCCGCGAGATGAAAAGACGCGGTCTGCCGATAGATGCCATAGTGGTTGATTTCTTCCACTGGACAAGGCAGGGTGACTTTAAATTTGAACCGCGTGACTGGCCCGATCCCGCCGCAATGGTGAAGGAGCTTAAGGAAATGGGCATTGAAACCGTTGTTTCGGTATGGCCGACGATTGACGAGAGAAGCGAAAACTTCGGCGAAATGGCGGCTAACGGCTACCTTGTGACAGCGGACCGCGGAAATTCCAACCATATGACATGGATGGGAAATACCGTATTCTATGACGCAACCCACCCCGGAGCTCAGAAATTCGTTTGGGAAAAATGTAAAAAGAATTATTATGACAACGGGATCCGCTGCTTCTGGCTCGACGAAGCCGAACCCGAGTACGGTCCTTATGATTTTGACAATTACCGTTATTACGCAGGCTCGGCGCTTCAGTGCTCAAATGTATATCCCGTGGGCTATGCCAAGGGCTTCTATGACGGCCTGAAATCGGTGGGTGAAACCGAGATAATGAGTCTTGTGCGCTGTGCATGGGCCGGAAGCCAGAAATACGGTGTTCTGACCTGGTCAGGTGACATTTATTCATCATTCCGCTCGATGAGGGAGCAGCTGCAGGCGGGACTTAACATGTGCCTTGCAGGCATCCCCTGGTGGACAAGCGACATCGGCGGTTTCCTCGGCGGTGACATCACCGACAAGAAATTCCAGGAACTGCTTATCCGCTGGTTTGAATGGGGCGCTTTCTGTCCTGTGTTCAGAATGCACGGAGAGCGTTCGCCATGGTATGAGCGAGAGGAGGAATTCATCAACGGCGTAAGGCAGCTTACCAGCGGTCAGGACAACGAGGTATGGAGCTTCGGCGAGGAAAATTATGAAATAATGAAGAAATACCTCTTTATCAGGGAAAATCTCAGGGATTACGTGAGAGAGGGCATGAAGACCGCAAGCAAGAACGGCACCCCGATAATGAGGCCGCTGTTCTATGATTTCAGCAGCGACGGTGAATGCTGGAATGTCGAGGATGAATACATGTTCGGTCCGGAGCTTTTGGTGGCGCCCGTGATGCAGGAGGGAGCAGTCGAAAGAGAGCTTTATCTGCCGGCAGGCACAGGCTGGACCGATGCGAACACAGGAATTAAATACGAAGGCGGACAGAGGATCAAGGTTCCCGCACCGATAGATATAATCCCCGTAATGATAAAGGAAGGAAGCAGTTTAAAGGTATATTGATTAAATTTCAGTGAAAAGATAATAAAATGGAGAATGTGAGTATGAAAAAGAAAAAAGGAGTAATTGCCTTTGTCATGGTGTTGATTCTGTCATTATCCCTGTTTGCGGCCTGCGGAAGTGAGAAAGCAAGGGATAATGACGAAAATATCATGTCTGAGGCAAACATGAAGGCCGATATAGCGGCAATAGACTCCATCGATGATGCGTTCAAGCTGCTTGGTAATTATGAAGAAGGCAGTTTTGAATATTCGCTTCATGTTAAGAGCAGCAGCGAAGCAGAGAATGTCCCCGGAACCGACGCAAAAATAAAGCTCTACGGCGATGCCGAGGAAGGAGCTATGAACGCTTCGGCCGACATAGACATAAAGAGCGATGGGATCGATATTTCAAAAAAGTTTGAAAATGCCGTCTGCCTGAAGGATGAAAGGCTTTATCTTAATCTGGGCAAAATATTGTCGGAGCTTACTGGTACACAGGCTGAGCTCGGAAGCTTCGGTATCCTCTTGCCCGAGACCGACTCAAAGGAAGCTCAGATATACTATGGCGAAATACTTGAACTGTCTTCGGAATTCTTTTCAGCAGCATGTGAAGGTCTTGAAGTCGAAAAAAGCACCGGCAAGTATTACGTGCATATCAAGGGCGCCGACGATGTAAAGAAAGCCATAGAAAACATTCTGGAATGGCTTGAAAACAATAAAGACGATGTGGTTGACCTTATCTATGCTTCAAAGGACTACGGAAACGTCGTTGATCTTAAAAAATATGCTTCGGCTCTGATCGACGAATACTACGACGACATAATTGAAAGCGCAAGGCTTATTGCTGCGGAATTGGGAAAGGGCAATAATTTCGCAATGGTCGAAATGATGCTCGGTTCAAAGGATAATCTTAAAAAGCAGCTTGAAACCTATATTGATGAGGCATATTCACAGGTAGACGATTCTCTGGATAAGAACAGGCTGGCAAAAGAGACGGATGAGTTTATCGCGGGGGCAAAAAAGAAATTTGCGGAAACGGCGGATACATGGAAGGAAAAGTATCCTTATCTTGAGAAGACCGATCTGTCGATAGGCATTGAGCTGGATTCGGACACATATACCCTTGTTTTTTCGGGTGTGGTTCCTTCCGGCAAATGTCTGTTAAACATTGATGCTTCTGCAAAGTATGTTCAGAAGCAGGTAGATATCGAAAAGCCCGGAAATGAGATGAGACTGCCCGAAATCGTCAGGTATGTAATTGAAAACAAGGATAAGTTAAGCAATGCCCTCGAAAGCGTCAGAAACGCCGGATTTGACAAAAGAAAACGTTAATTAAAACAAACTTAATCTTTTCTTAATTGCATTTAAGGATGTATTATGTTATATTATTGGTGTATGAATATGTATTATATACATAAAATGAGAACTTAATGCGGTTGATTGCCGCGGAAAGGAAAGAAGATGAAATTAAAAAGAATTACCGCGATCGCTATGTCTGCAATCATGGCTTTTTCGGCTTTCGGCTGCGGAAGCGAAAAAAAGAAATCCACAAAAGCATCCAAGGTTGACGTGGCTTCGGCTACAAGCCTTGAGAATACTGTAGTGCTTCTTCCGGATTACAAGACAGGCGAGTTCAATCTGACAGCCGATATCAGGCTGACCAAGGACGGCCAGAATCAGGACATGTTCGTAAGCTGCACCGGTGAAAGAGCCGGAGACGATGTTAGGACAGGTACCTATCTTAAGATGGCTGCCAAGGGAAAAAATATTGAGATGAACATGCTTAATGTTCTTTCGATGACCGGCGGCAAAGCATATATCAATGTTGACAGTCTTCTCAGTGCCATCGGTGCAAAGGATACAAAGGCCGGATATTATGCAATCCCCGCTCCCGAGTTCGACTCCAAGAAGAGGGAACAGTTTGAAAAGGATTCGGAGGAGCTTGCAAAGCTTTTCTTAAACGCGATCCTTGAGGGCGCAGAGGTCAGCGGCAAGGACGGTGATTTCACTGCAAAGATCACTACTGCAGAAGGATATATCAAGAGCATTAATGCACTTGTAAAGTGTGCATCGGAAAACAAGGATAAGATCAGCGAGCTTGTTGAAAAGTCGGGAGACATGATCGACTATGAGAAATATATGGATAAGCTCATTGATTCAGTCGGAAACGATCTTGTCGATGCATCCGACGTTCTTGGAATGAAGATTGAAAAGAGCCAGATCGAAGCAGCAAGGAAGAGCGTAAAAGAAGCTCTCGGAAACAAAGAAAGCGGTTCAAAGCTTGATGTCGGAGAGATCATCGATCAGTTCAAAAACGCTGTTGAAAACACAAGCGAAGAGGATATGAAGAAAGCCTTTGAGAGCTTTAAGGATGTTGCCGTAAGCATTACCGTTAAAGCCGAGGAAAAGAACTACAATGTAAAAGCCATATTCAATATTGCGGCAAATGACGGCTCAAGCGTTTCAATGGATCTTGCATATAAGTTCGACAGCAAGGATGTAAAAATCTCCAAGCCCGGCAATACAAAATCCTTAAAAGAAATCGCTCAGTATCTCAAGGATAACCCCATGATATTCTCCGGTATCGTAGGATCGCTCTATTCATTTAGATAATCAAGCAATTGGTTTATGAAATAAAAGAATGATTTTAGGAGGTAAAGCAATGATTAAAGGACAAATCAAACGTGCTACGGCTTTCGTTGTAGCAGGCGCAATGGCATTTACCATGATTGGCTGCGGTTCTTCAAAAGACAAGAAGAGCGACAAGGCTAAAAAGGTAGATATCAGCAAAGTGGCTTCAATGGGTGAAGCCGTAGAAAAAATCGGTGATTACACAAAGGGTAATTATGATTTTGAAATGAAATTGAATACCGAATCTTCAGACGGAGGCGGAAAGATCGCGATTGGTGGAAACGGTCAGCTTGACGGATCCAATTTCTCGGTTGACGGTGTTAATTTCGAAGTAAAATCCAATGATGAAACAATGAAGCTTGAGTTTTCCGATCTTCTTACCGTAGCAGACGGAAGAGCATATATCAACCTTGATTCTTTCGTAAAAGAGTTTTCAGGTGTTGATACCGAGTTCGGCGCATACGGACTTCTGCTTCCCGACACTGAAAAGAGCGATAAGTTCAAGAAGGATTTCTTCTCGATGTGCCAGGGTGCAGTTGATGCATTTATCGAAGGTGCCGAGGTTAAGGGAAGCAAGGATGCAAGCTTCACCGCAGTTATCGATGACGCTGAGGGCTACAAGAAATCATTTGATTCTCTTGCAGACTGGATCGATGAGAACCAGGATACCATTATTTCCGTACTTGAAAGCGGAACAAAGGTAGTTGAACCCAAGAAGTATATCAAGGATCTTTTTGAGGATATCGATGAGGATCTTGTTGATGCGGCAGAGGTGCTTGGCTTTGATAGGTATTTAAACGAAGATACCATTAACAAGGTTAAGGAAAATATCGACAAAGAGCTTGATGAACTTGATGTTGAAGAAGCAGATTTCTCGGATATGTTCGAAGGCTTCGATAAAGAAAAGGTCAAAAAGCAGACTGTTGAGCAGTGGAATAAGAACCTTGAAGGTCTTGACAAGAAGGATATCGAAATAAGCGTTAAGATGGAAGAAGACAAGTATGAGGTTTCTTTCAGCGCTGAGTTCGAAGGCCAGGGCACAAAAATTGAGGCTGAAGGAAGATTCACTCTCAAGCTTGACAGCGTTTCCATCAAGGCTCCCAAGAATAAGTCTTCACTTAAGGAAATAGCAGAATATGCCAAGGAAAATCCTCAGGTCCTCAAAGATGTTACAGCCGGTATGAAGAAGTATGCAGAAAACACCAAGGGTGTTGTTGCATTCGACATCGGTGATGATTTTGACGATGACGATGATGACTGGGACATCGATGATGACGATGACGACACCGATGATGACGATGACTGGAATATCGACGATGACGATGATGATGCCAACGAAGACAATGATGATGCCGACGATGACAATGACGACACCGACGACACCGACGATGACGACGATGACTGGAATATCGACGATGATGATGACGACACCGACGATGATGACGATGACTGGGACATCGACGATGATGATAACGACACCGATGATGACGATGATGACTGGGATATCGACGATGATGATGACATCGACGACACCGACGATAACACCGACAGCGGTGTAAAAGAAGGAAACAGCGCAACGCTTGAAATGTCTGACGGACAGAAGATCACCTTCAACTTTGATCCCGATCAGCTTAAGGTTTATTCGAATACCGGAAGCGTACTTGTATTTACCGCAAAGGACAATATGTCTTGTGCAATTTCAATCAATGCCGTAACTTATGCTAAGTTTGAGGATCTTGCAGCGATTGCAGACTCTCAGGGACTTGAAAAAGTTAATATAGCCGGTTTTGACGGCTACAAGAAAAATGTGGGTTCCACACCTGCATACTACTTTGGCATTAAAGGCTTTAAGGGCCTCGTTACCATGGCAATGGTTGTTGACGGTTCTTCGCTTACCGAAGAAAATGTCGTATCGATGCTTATCGGATCGGCAATGGTTTCAAAGTAAAATAAATCAATTTTCTCCCTGTCTCGCGGCAGGGAGGTTTTTTATGCAATTATGCCATAAATCTTTAAAGAAAATTAAAGAAAATTAAGCTGATTTTTTTTGAACTATGTGATATACTATTACGCGTGAGATTTTTTTGATTGGAGACCAAAAAATGTTTCTGTATATCGATCCCGGAACGGGAAGCATGCTATTTACAATTCTTATCAGTATTTTCGGAGCCGCCTTTTATCTTGTGCGTACCCTGTTCGTAAAATTGAAATTTGTTTTTACGGGCGGAAAAAAGGTTGACAAGAGCAAGGACAGGCTTCCCTTTGTGATATATTCCGATGATAAAAGATACTGGAATATCTTTAAGCCTATATGCGATGAATTTATAAAACGCGGTAAATCTGTCGTATATTACACCTCATCCGAGGATGACCCGGCTCTTAATTACAATCCCGAATTCATCAAAGCCGAATTTATCGGAGACGGAAACAAGGCTTTTGAACGCCTTAACGTGCTCAATGCCGCAGTTGTTCTTTCGACAACGCCGAGCCTTGATGTTTTTGGCTGGAAGCGTTCCGACTCTGTGCTCTGGTATGTGCATATCCCGCACATGGCAAACGATATCACAACCTACAGGATGTTCGGCCTCGATCATTATGATGCGATCCTGCTTTCGGGCGAGTACCAGAAGAGGCAGATCAGAAAGCTGGAGGAGCTTCGTAAGCTTCCGGCAAAAGAAATCGAACTGGTCGGCATTCCTTACATGGATGTCATGAAGGCACGCGTGGAGAAGGCAGGAAAGCCTGAAGCGCACACAAGAACCGTCCTTCTTGCACCTTCATGGGGCAAGAGCGGAATTCTGTCAAAATTCGGGGAGAGAGCGATCGACGCACTGCTGGCTACTGGCTATAAGATCATCATAAGACCTCACCCCCAGTCATTTAAGTCCGAGAAGGAAATGCTTGACAGACTGATGGCTAAATATCCCGACAGCGATAAAATCAGCTGGAACAGAGACACCGATAACTTTGAAGTCCTCAGAAATTCAGATATCCTGATCTCGGATTTCTCCGGCGTTATCTTTGATTTTACCCTTATATTCGATAAACCGGTTATTTATGCCGATACCTCGTTTGATAAATCGCCCTATGATGCATGGTGGCTCGATGAAGAGCTCTGGACTTTTGAAATCCTTCCCGAAATGGGTCTTAAGCTTACCGAAGAAGGACTGTCAAATATCAAGGAACTGATCGATAAGTGCATCGAAGATCCCTCCTTCAAGGCAGGACGTGACAAAGCCAGAAGCGAAACATGGGTACATGAGGGCGAGGGCGCCGTTCGTACCGCAGATTATCTTTTTGCAAAATATGATGACCTGATGGCTGCAGAGGAAGAAAAGAAGCGCAAAGAAGAAGCAGAATATGCGGCACTTCTTGAGAAGAAAAAGAAGAAAGCCGAGAAAAAAGCTGCCAAAAAGGCTAAAAAAGCAGGGAATCCTGAAAAACCCGAAGAACAGACTATAAACCAAGATAAGCAGTGAGGACAAGAAGTTAATGTCTTTTTCGACTTTTTTATTTGCATTGTTAATTGAACCGCTGGAACTCGTGTTTGAGGTCATCTATGTCATTGCACAGAGGATAATCGGCAACCCGGGACTTTCAATAATCGCACTTTCACTTGCGATGAATTTCCTTGTGCTGCCTCTTTACCGCCGCGCGGATGCCCTGCAGGCAGAAGAGCAGGAGCTGGAAAAACGTCTGAATCCTTCAATCGCCCACATAAAGAAAACCTTTAAGGGCGAGGAAAAATTCCTGATGCTTCAGGAGTTCTACAGACAGAATGATTATAAACCCACATATGCTCTGAGAGGTTCTTTATCTCTGTTGCTTGAGGTACCTTTCTTTATTGCCGCATACCGATTCCTTTCGGAACTTGAGCTGATAAAGGGCGTGTCCTTCGGACCGATAAAGGATCTTGGTGCAGAGGATGCTTTAATCGTCATCGGAGGCCTTACGATCAACCTGCTTCCGGTGCTTATGACGCTGATAAACATCATTTCCGGTGCCATTTATACAAAAGGTATGCCGTTAAAGAGCAAGATACAGCTCAATGCAATGGCTCTTATTTTCCTTTTCTTCCTGTATAAATCACCGGCCGGGCTTGTTTTCTACTGGACCCTTAACAACGTATTTTCGCTTGTAAAGAATATATTCTATAAACTGAAAAATCCGGCATACGTACTCAAATGGCTTGCCGCATTATGCGGCGCTGCGCTGGTTGTGGTATTTGCTTTCGTATACCCCTCGGAATTCCTTAAAAGAAGAGTGTTCTTTATCGCCGGCGGTATCGTGCTCATGGCGCCGCTCGTGCTTCACTTTATTATCGGGAAAAAAGAAAAGACTGCCGTTAATGAGAAAGAGAGCGTCGACGTCGGAAAGAAGAGCTATACCGGCCGTCTTTTCTTCGTATCGGTTGCGGCCCTTGCGCTCATAACAGGTGTTGTAATACCGGGATCGGTCATCAAATCCTCACCCTCGGAATTTGTTGAGGTTTCGGATTTCAAGACACCGCTTCTTTACATACTAAAGTCCGCAACTCTGTCGTTCGGTCTGTTTATCGTATGGATAGGGATATTCTACAAGCTTGCAAGCCCCAAAGGCAGAAAGGTATTTGCTTTTGTCGCTTCGGCTTTCGCGATATCTTCCGTGTTCAATTACATGGTCTACGGAAAGGCAAAGAGCAACATCTCGTCGCTTCTGCAGTATGACAATGAACCGGTATTTTCAATAAGCAAGCAGGTATTCAATTTTGCGGTTGTCATTTTGATCTTTGTGCTGGCGTACTTTGCTCTTAAGAAGTTTGAAATCCAGTATGTAAACCTAAATACCGTAATCATGCTTGCCTTCCTTGTGATGAGCATAGTATATATCATCAATATTGCTCATACCTTCAGCAGACTGACATATATAAAGGATCAGTCCGAGAGGATCAGAAGCTCTGATGACAAATCGATCATAAATCTGAGCAAAGACGGAAAAAATGTCATCGTAATCATGATGGACAGGGCAGTCGGTTCGTACGTTCCGTTCATAATGGAGGAAAAACCCGAGCTCAAGCAGAGCTTTGACGGATTTACCTTCTATCATAATACGATAGCATATGGAAGAACAACCAACTTCGGTTCACCCGTGCTTTACGGCGGATATGAGTATACTCCCAAGGAGATGAACAAGCGTAACAAGGAAAAGCTTGTTAAAAAGCATAACGAGGCGCTTAAGATAATGCCCGTTACCTTCCTTAACAATGATTATAATGTAACTGTCTGCGAGCCTCCGCTTGCCGGCTATGAATGGATCCCCGATCTTTCGGTATATAAGGATTATCCGGAAATCAAAACCTACCTTACCAACAAGCGTCTTAACGTATTTGCTGGCGACAACGCAAACGAAGCGTTTGAAAATATCAGAATGAGGAATTTCTTCTGCCTCGGCGTTACAAAGATTGCGCCGCTCGTGCTCCAGGAAACCCTCTATAACGGCGGTAAATACAACGAAGCCCATGAAGAGAGCGGAAGCGTAATGAATCCCGTGCAGGTACGTGAGAGCGTATCAAAAAGCAGCGGCATCGATGCCGAATTCATGAACGCATACTCTGTGCTTGACCATCTTAATGAGCTTACAGGCATAAGGGACGACAGTGAGAACTATTTCAACATGTACTGCAACGAGATGACCCATCAGCCCGTGCTTCTTCAAAAGCCTGATTATAAACCGTCGCAGTTTGTTGACAACACGGAATTCGATGAGGATATTGAAAACAGCTATGTTGTCGACGGCATTCATATGCACATGGATACCATCGACCAGGTTGCGCATTACCAGTCAAATATGGCGGGAATGCTGCTTCTCGGCAAATGGCTTGATTTCCTTAAGGAACAGGGCGTTTATGACAACACCAAGATCATCATTGTTTCCGACCACGGTCGTGACCTTTACCAGTTTGACGAGCTCATACTTGAGGACAGAGAGGATGCGCAGCAGTTTGCGGCAGTGCTGATGGTAAAGGATTTCAATGCCAAAGGCTATAATCAGTCCGAAGAATTCATGACAAACGGTGATGTTCCGAGCATAGCGTTTGACGGACTTATCGAAAACCCCGTAAATCCTTTTACGGGCAAGGAAATAAATTCCGATGCAAAAACAAACGAGGCACCTGAGGTACTGCTTTCAAGAGCCTATAATATCCACCGCAACAACGGCAAGAAATTCCAGCCCGGAAAATGGTATGCGGTAAACGGCGAGCTCTATGACAAAACCAAATGGGAGTATCTCGGACGCCGCTAGGCAGATTTAAAATATTGTATGTAAAAGCACTGTACTGACTCATGGTACGGTGCTTTTTATTATGCTTAGTAATCACAGCATGTTGACGTTTGCCGAAAAATGTGATAGAATAAAACTTGGATTTTTATGCACATTTTGTGCCAGTGGATGTAAAGGGGTTTAAAATGGGGGATATTATCGAAAAAATTGCAGAGGCCTTGCTTGTCGATTATTCAAGCGTTTACTATATCAATGCAGTGACAAATGAATACTACTGGTATTCGGTCAATCCCGAGTTTCATTCGCTTAAGATAGAGCAGGGAGGGGATGACTTCTTTAAAAATATCATCCGTGACTGCAAAAAGGTGGTTTATGAAGAGGATCAGCACATTTTCTGCGAGGACCTTCAGAAAGAACGGCTTCTTAATGAGATGAAAAAAGGAACCATGCAGAATATTGAGTACCGTCTGATGATCAACGGGGTACCCACATGGCATACCCTGAGAATGATCCGCGGTCTTGACGATTCATCGGATTATTTTGTGCTTGGCGTGATCAACATCGATGATATTCACCGCCGCCGTATCGAGGAGCAGGAAAATTCCCGTCAGAAGGAAATATATAATCAGATCACCGCAAGCCTTGCCGCCCAATATGATACCATGTACTATATTGATATTGAAACAGGCACCTATTTTGAAATTTCATCCAATGACGAATATAAAAAACTGAATGTTCCGGCAACAGGAAAGGATTTTTTTGCCCAGAGCAGAAGAAGCATACGTAAGTATGTGCACCCTGACGATCAGGAAAAGGCGATCAAAGCACATTACATGGATGCAATGCTCGATAATCTTAAAAAGAACCATATGTTTTCAATCGAATACAGGCTTGTTGTCGAGGATAAGGTCAGGTATATCAGGCATTCGGAAATGATGGCCAGAGATAAGAAGCATATAATTGTTTTTATCGAGAATATCGACTCCGAAATACTTGCAAGGAAAGCACTGAAAGAACAGCAGAAAAACAGCATTACCTATACGCAGATCGCCGAAAG
>DFFN01000041.1 GCA_002369525.1 Lachnoclostridium sp. UBA3775
ATCAGATCTGCAAGCTCATCGATGACAAATACGATCTGAGGCATCTTCTCATAGATTTCGCCGTTGTTGCTCTTAAGTTCACCGTTGGAATCCTCGACCTTTTTATTGTAACCGGCAAGATCCCTTACACCGAGATCCGCAAACTTTTTATATCTGTCTGTCATTTCCATAACGGCCCAGTTAAGCGCTCCGCTTGCTTTCTTGGGGTCGGTCACAACAGGGATCAGAAGATGAGGAAGTCCGTTGTAAACACTTAATTCAACCACCTTCGGATCCACAAGTATAAGCTTAACATCATTAGGATCGGCCTTGTATATTATACTCATGATAAGAGTATTGATGCAGACCGATTTACCGGAACCGGTGGCGCCGGCAATCAGAAGGTGCGGCATCTTTGCGATATCTGCCACAATGACCTGTCCGCCTATATCCTTGCCGACAGCAAACGTAAGCTTTGATTTGCTGTTCTTGAATTCGTCGCTGTTTACAAGCGAGCTGAAATATACAATCTGGTTTTCCTTGTTGGGCACTTCGATACCGATTGCGGATTTTCCGGGAATAGGTGCTTCCATTCTGATATCGGTTGCGGCAAGATTCATTTTTATGTCGTCGGTAAGCGACGTGATCTTGCTTACCTTTACGCCGACCTCGGGCTGAAGCTCATATCTTGTAACGCTCGGACCGCAGCTTATATTTGTAATTGTTACATTTACGCCGAAGCTCCTCAGAGTATCCTCAAGCTTCTTTGAAGTTTCTTTAAGCTCTGACTGAGAGGTGCCCTTCGCTCCTGCCTGGGGTTTTGCAAGCAGCGAAACAGGCGGGAAAGAATAAGGCTTGTTCTCTTTTTTGACACGTTTAACCGCCACAGCCTTTCTGCCGTCATCAAGAGGAGTCGCACTTTGCATGTTCTGCTTGCCTGCCAGGCTGTGGCTTTCAATCTCGCCTGAGTTTGCAGGTCTCAAATCTCCCCTTGCGAAAAGACCGGGAACCTTCGTCTCAGAAACCGGTTTCGGACTTTGCACGGTATGATTAAAGGAAGTCTGTGGAATATCCTTTATCACATTTCCGGTAATTATGGGTTCCGGCTCATCCTCTCTGTCATTTATTATTTCAGAAGGATAAGTTTCCTCGCTGTTAAAGATGTCATTGCCTGATGACTTTCCGAATTTACGTTCAAGTTCCTGCTCATAAACAGACTTTTCACTGTAATCGGCAAAAACCTCTTCAAGACCGGAAATTTCAACCATATCGGTTTCGGCGTTAATGGCCTGGGCCGTCTGAGTTTCCGGAACAGTCTTCTTATCATCGTTTCCGACAGGTACGGAATATATTGTCTTCTGACTCTTTCTTTCAACCTTTTCACCGGGCTTCACGCCGCCGTTTTTCAGTCTTTCTATGAAAGAATCGTTTGATGTCTGTCTGTTGTTTCTTTCGACTATATAGGAATTTTCAGGACCAACCTCGGCTTTGTAAAGCTTGGGTTTATCCTCCATAAGCTTTTCAAAAGCGATTTTTCCTTCCCTGGCATTTCTTTCAAGTCTTTCGCGTTCCCTGTCTTCTTTCCTGGCTTTCCTTTTTTCGGCGATCTGATGATAGGTATTCTTGTTTTTCTGATGAATTATCGACATGATTGCCTTGCCTGTAAGCAGGTAGATAACGATCAGAAGGACAAGTATGATGATCACAACAGCAAGTATCTTGCTTCCTATCTTCCAGAGCGGCCATGAAATAAGCCCGCCGAAAAAGCCGCCTCCGCTTTTTTTCTTATAGCCTTGCTTGAAGGCCTGGAAAGGTCCTTTAAGCTTGCTTCCGCTCGAGAAAATGTGGATAAGCGCCGTTATGCATATGATTCCGCTCAGGCACACAAAAAGCTTGTTTCTCGCCATGGTATTTTTTCTGTTGCTTATCAGATAGTAGATCATTGCAAAAAGTGCAAAAGGAAATACATATCCGAAAAAGCCCATGAAGCCGAAGCAGATGAAGTTCACAAATTTTCCTATCGGTCCGCAGAGACCAATGTAGCTTAGAATCAGAAGAAATGAAATAGCTCCCGTTATACTGAGGAGTATTTCGTCCTTTACCTTGTTGGTCTGCTTAAAACCGAGAAACGTGGTTGAACGCTGCGCGTAGTTTTCATCTTTTTTTTCCGGAGTTATTTCCTCGGTTTCTTCTCCGCTTTCTTCGGCTTTGCCTTTACGGCTTTTCTGGAATTCCCTGAAAGCCGCTCCGGGCTTGTTGTTAGATTTTTTTCCGTTTTTTACTGCCATTTTCTCCCTCACGCCATAAACATGAAATATGAAAGTATCACTGCGCCTGCAACTATCCTGTAATAGCCGAAGGGCTTGAAATCATGCTTCCTTATATATTCAAGGAAGAATTTGATAACAAAGAATGATACTATGAAAGCAACTATGGAACCGGTCATCAGCATGACCACCTCATTGCCTGAAAAGCTTCCGTATTCATGGAGGTATTTAACGACCTTCAAAAGGCTGGCACCTGCCATGACAGGAATTGCAAGATAAAATGTAAATTCTGCCGCAACTGCCCTGTTTGTTCCGACAAGTATCGCTCCGAGTATGGTTGCACCGGAGCGTGAAGTTCCCGGAATAAGCGCAAGAAGCTGGAACAGCCCGATATAAAAAGCAATTTTAAGGGGCAGGGTTGCAAGCTTGTTATATGTCGGTTTAATATCCTTTCTTTTGTTTTCCACAACGATGAAAAGAACACCGTAGGTTATGAGCATAAGACCGACGGTAATCGGTCCTCTTTTTCCTGTGTAAAACACCGAATCAAGCCAGTCATCAAACAAAAGTCCGATAATCGCAGCCGGAAGGCAGGCAGCCAGTATTTTGACCCAGAGCGCCAGAACAGGTATCTTTACATAGCTTTGTTCCGGATCCTTTGTAAAAGGCCAGATGTTATTCCAGAGCAGAAGTACGACCGCCATTATGGCACCCAGCTGTATCACAACAAGGAAAACATTGAAAAAATGCTCGCTGACATCAGGCTTCAAAAATTCCTCAACCAGCATCAGATGTCCCGTGCTGCTTATCGGAAGCCATTCCGTGATTCCCTCGACAATTCCGAAAACAACAATTTTTAAAAACTCAATAAAACCCACCGTATTCCTCCGGTTTATTCATATATTTCAAAATGTGCACATTCTCCAAGCTCCATATCGAGCTTGAATTTTTTGTTTTTATATGTTACATTGGCATGATATTCGTTTCTTCCTGCCGAGACCGAAAATTCGCGAAGGCCCTCTTCGTTCCATATCAGTGAGAATACCGCACCTCCGGGAACCCTTATTCCCTTGATGCTGCCCTTCGCAAACTTTTCCGGAAGAGCCGGCAAAAGCACCACATTCTCTCCTTCGGCCTGTAAAATCATTTCACCGATCGCTGCTATCGATCCGAAGTTTCCGTCGATCTGGAAAGGCGGATGATTGTCAAAAAGATTTCCGAGTGTGGACTGTTTAAAAAGTGCGACAAGGTTTTCATAGCATTTTTCGCTGTCCCTAAGCCTTGCATACATGTTCATAATCCATGCTCTCGACCAGCCGGTGTGTCCTCCGCCGTAGGAAAGCCTTCTTTCAATGGTCTTTCTTGCAGCCTCGGCAAGCTCCGGAGTTTTGTCAACATCTATCTGGTGTGAAGGATGCAGTGCATAGAGCTGGGAAATATGTCTGTGTCCGGGCTCTTTTTCCTCGTAATCCTCAAGCCACTCCATGATCTGACCGTACCTGCCTGTCTTTATCGGAGGAAGCATGTCGAGCAAGCGCTTTGTTTCATTATAAAATCCCGCATCGTCATCCCCGACGAGCTCATAAGCCTTAATGAACTGCTCGAAATGATCTCTTAGTATTTCATTGTCCATCGATGAGGAGGCACATATGCTGCCGCAGGTTCCGTCCGGAAGAATATATGTGTTTTCCGGTGAAACCGAAGGGCATATGATGGCCTGTCCGTCTTTCTCAATCAGGAAATCATGGAAAAACAGCACGCTGTCCTTCATTAAAGGATACATATCCTTAAGAAAATCGATATCAAGGGTATATTCATAATGCTGCCAGATATGAGTGCACAGCCAGGGCACGCTCATCACCCAGTAGGTTCCCGGTATCCAGAGATCCTGAGGAGCGGTGTCACCCCAGAGGTCGGTATTGTGATGGCATACAAAGCCTCTGCAGCCATACATTTCCTTTGCAGTCTTCTGTCCGTTTGGCTGCATCTTTTTCATCAAATCGAAAAGAGGCAAATGACAGGAAGCAAGTCCGAACATCTCCGCAGGCCAGTAATTCATCTGGGTATTGATGTTTATCGTATACTTACAGCCCCACGGCGGGTCCATGTCCTTATTCCATATTCCCTGAAGGTTTGCCGGAAGTGTCCCCGGTCTGCTGGATGAGATCAGAAGATATCTTCCGAAATCAAAATAGGTTTTGACCAAACCGATATCGGGATCCTCAGCCGAA
>DFFN01000193.1 GCA_002369525.1 Lachnoclostridium sp. UBA3775
TTCACGTAGGACAGGAACAGCCGGACCCGGCAACAGATTCAAGGGCAGTGCCCATTTACCAGACCACATCTTATGTGTTCAGGAATTCGGAGCATGCGGCAGCAAGATTCGGACTTGCCGATGCCGGAAACATTTACGGAAGACTTACAAATTCAACCCAGGATGTACTTGAAAAGAGGATAGCCGCTCTTGAAGGCGGCGTTGCGGCACTCGCACTTGCATCGGGCGCTGCGGCAATCACTTACACTATCGAGGCTCTTGCGCAGGCAGGAGACCACATCGTAGCTCAGAAGACAATATACGGAGGTTCCTTCAACCTGTTGGCTCATACGCTTAAGCAGTTCGGTATCGAAACCACTTTTGTCGATGCTCACAACCTTAGTGAGCTTGAGGGTGCGATCAGGGAAAACACAAAGGCTGTTTACCTTGAAACCCTTGGCAACCCTAACAGCGATATCCCGGATATCGACGCAATATCCGGAATCGCTCACAGACACGGACTTCCCGTAGTGGTTGACAATACTTTCGGAACACCGTATCTTATCAGACCCTTTGAGCATGGAGCGGACATAGTTGTTCATTCCGCAACCAAATTCATCGGCGGACACGGAACGACTCTCGGCGGCATAATTGTTGATTCCGGAAAATTTGACTGGAAGGCAAGCGGAAAGTATGCTCCCATTGCAGAGCCCAACCCCAGCTATCACGGCATTTCGTTTGCCGATGCTGTGGGCCCCGCAGCTTTTGTGACCTATATCCGTGCAATCCTGCTCCGTGACCAGGGGGCTGCAATTTCACCCTTCAACGCCTTCCTCTTGCTTCAAGGCACTGAAACTCTCTCCTTAAGACTTGAGAGACATGCGGAAAACACAAAGAAGGTGGTTGAATTCCTTGCAAACCATCCTCTTGTGGAGAAGGTTAACCATCCTTCTCTTCCGGATCATCCCGACCACGAGCTTTACAGAAAGTATTTCCCGAACGGCGGAGCTTCGATCTTTACATTCGAGATCAAGGGCGGAAAGGATGCTGCCTTCAGGTTCATTGACAACCTTGAGATTTTCTCCCTGCTCGCCAACGTAGCTGATGTCAAGTCGCTTGTTATACATCCCGCAACGACCACCCATTCGCAGCTTTCGCCCGAGGAACTTGAAGACCAGGGCATCAAGCCGGGAACCATAAGGCTTTCGATCGGCACGGAGCATATCGATGACATCATTGCCGATCTCGAAAAAGGCTTTGCCGCCGTATAATAACATGTCTGATGATTAATTGATTCTTGCGAAAATTCAGCTTTTGTGATAATATATCCTTGTCGGATTATGCTCTGACAAGGATATATTTTTATTAAATGAGAAAAAGGAGCTTAGGCTCCGGAACGGAAAAAAGATGAATTTTAGCAATCCACACGCCAGAAAGACATTTAAAGGTCAGAAAAAGAAATTTATTATCGGTCTTGTTTTTATGCTTGCCGGTCTCGGCCTTATCGTCTTTTCTCTTATGGTGGCACAAAAGGGACTTAAGAACCCGAAATCCTTCAGCGAGATAACTCACAGAGGAGGGCACAGCGGAGAAGTCGTATCCCTCGAGGTCACCTTCGTTTTCGATCCTTTTGCATCAAGAGAAAAAAGCAAAAATGAAAACTACTGTTTTGCAACGGACGGAGAGGACTATTTTGTCATCCGAGTCACCGAAAAAGAGCTTGACGACATTCAGAGCCGCATCTCGTCGGACGGCAAGGTGAAGCTTACTGGCGTCAACAGGAAGATAAGCGAAAGCAGCCTTATCGATGCAGCCTGCAATTTCCTTAATGCAAAGAGATTTTTCCCCGGCAAAATCGGGAAATCAAATTATAAAGGCTATATAGGTTCTTTTTATCTTGATTATGCAAAACCCAACGCATTTTCGGTAATGATGACAAGCGTGAACTTCCTGCCCTTCATCGGACTGGTTTTCGTTGTGCTTGGTCTGATCATAGGCCTCGTGGGTTTCAGCAGTTTAAAGAAATTTAAAAACGCAGGAGGCATGGACGGCAGCGAGATCGCAAGGCTGGACGCCGAGATGAACGCACCGAATGCGGTCTGGCTCGACAGCTTAAGCATATACCTTACCTCCAATCATGTGATAGGATTGGATAGAGGATTCTGGGCAGCAAGGTACGAAGACATTGTCTGGTTCTACATGGTACAGCATTCCACAAACGGAATCAAGGATTACAGGATGCTCAATGTTCTTGACAAGACAGGCGCAGAAAAGACCCTGTCAAATGTTCCCAACAGGAAAAAGAACGAGGAGAGCGTCGCAATGGAAATAAACGAGCTTGAAAAGACGATATGGGAAAACAATCAGTCTGTGGTCATCGGCTATTCACCCGAAATAGCGGCGCAGATGAAAGCAAAGGCAGCGGAGCTTAAGGCTGCCGCAAGGAGGATGTAACAATGGATGACAGTCGTGATAAGAAAGTAACCCAGGGCGGAAAAGGCATAAAGCTCCGCGGAGAAGGACTCGGAACAGGTCCGGTCGGACGCGAGGACGGTTATGAAAACAGACCTAAGGATGACGGCGACCGTTCGGGAGCGGGAGACCTTCTGAATGCCGTCGGAAAAATAAAGAAGGCAGGCAAACCGGTGTCGGCACCCGGTCAGGGAGCCGCAGTGCCTCAGATCAAGCTTTCGCCGAAAACCATGCTTATACTTATCGTTGTAGGCATAATCCTTCTCCTGGTTGTCGGTTACATGATGAAAAACGCTGCACCATCGGGAGAAAACGGAAGCTCTTCACTTTCGAATCTTCTCGGCTTTACCGGCTCGAACAATGTTTCTGGTGGCTGGGATGAGGGCACAGACAACACCGGCAAGCTTAACACCGAGGTGGACCCTGCGGCAAGAGCAAAGTATACCACGGTAAAGGGAAACGGTGAGGACAGCATAACGATAATGATCTATACCTGCGGTACCGACCTTGAGTCGAGAGCGGGAATGGCGAGCAACGATATTGCCGAGATGTGCAATGCCACGCTTTCCAATAAGATCAATATACTTCTCTATACCGGCGGATGCAAGCAGTGGAAGACCAGCGGGATCTCAAGCTCGACAAACCAGATCTACCGCATTTCAAACGGCAAGCTTGCCCAGCTTGTACCGGATGACGGATCAAAGGTGATGACCGATCCGGATACGCTCACCTATTTCATCAAATACTGCAGCAGCAAATATCCCGCCGACCGCAACATGCTCATATTCTGGGATCACGGCGGCGGCTCCATTTCTGGCTACGGCTACGACGAAAAATATCCGAAGTCGGGCTCCATGGATCTTTCGGGTATTGACAAGGCTCTTAAGAACGCCGGTATAAAGTATGACTTCGTAGGCTTCGATGCCTGCCTCATGGC
>DFFN01000125.1 GCA_002369525.1 Lachnoclostridium sp. UBA3775
TCCTTAACCCAGCCAAGCTTCTTAAGACCCATATTTATAAGAAGAGCGAGGATTGCAGGAAGAACGAATGATATAAGTATAAGACCTGTCCAGTCAAATGCTGTGATAGCACTCTTAACGCCTTCATTTACATCATTTACCCAGCCTGTATAAACACCAATCTGTCCCACAAGACCACAGGTACCCATTCCAGAAGATACGGGAGCACCGTTCATCTCAAGATGGAACAGGCAGGTTGCAAGAGGACCAGTTATTGCTGATGCAAGTGTAGGTGCGATCCAGATACGAGGGTTCTTAACGATGTTACCCATCTGAAGCATCGAAGTTCCGACACCCTGTGCAACAAGTCCGCCGACACCGTTAGCGGCAAAGCTTATAACAGCAAAGCCTATCATCTGAGCCGAGCAGCCCGCAACCGCGGCACCTCCGGCAAGTCCCACAAGGCCCAAAGCCGCACAGATTGCCGCCGAGCTTATCGGGAGTGTAAGCGCAACACCTACAACAACAGAAACAAGCACACCCATAAGGAAAGGCTGCTGGTCTGTTGCCCACATGATGAAATCGCCGAGCTTCGATGCTGCTTTACCGATCGGAGGAGCGATAAGCCATGAAAGGAAAACGCCGACACCTATGGTTACAAGAGGCGTTACAAGTATATCTATCTTTGTTTCCTTTGATACCATCTTACCGATCTCAGCGGTGATGATAGCAACGAAAAGAACTGCAAGAGGGCCGCCCGCACCGCCGAGTGCGTTTGAAGCGAAGCCCACTGTGATCATCGAGAACAATACAAGCGGAGGACATTTAAGAGCATATGCGATGGCAAGCGCCATTGCTGCACCGCTCATTGCCATGGCAAGACCGCCGACCGTGTAATTCACACCCGAAACGGTCGCAACCGTCTTCGTGAGTGCGGAAATCTTAAACTGTGTACCTATGGTGTTGATTATCGTACCGATAAGCAGGGAACAGAAAAGACCCTGTGCCATTGCGCCCAGAGCGTCTATAGCGTAGCGTTTAAAGGAAATCTCGATATTCTTTCTCTTCAGGAAGGCTTTGAATCCCTTTTCCCGTTTTTCTGTTTTTTCCATAACTATCCTCCTGTGACGGTCTGCTGTCATAGACTCACAGCCGCATATTTTTTTGATACATGGAACAGCGAAATTGTCTGTTTGGAATATTATAAAAGAAAGGCGAAAAAAAATATAGTACAATAATTCACAAAAAATACCGGAATATCGTCTCTTTTTTTAACATTTAGGACATTTCGCCACGTTTTCCAATCTGACCTTATAAAATTTATATATTTTGGCACTACAAACAATGTCAGAATTGAATATAATCATATGCAAACAAGAAAATGTTTGGATACAAGGAGGAATTATCATGAGTCACAAAATTGTTTCGGTTCAGGACATATCCTGCTACGGTCAGTGCTCGCTTACGGTAGCGCTCCCCGTTCTCTCTGCTTTAGGCGTAGAGACAGCAATACTTCCCTCGGCAATACTTTCAACACACACCGGAGGCTTTACCGGTTTTACGGTACTTGACCTTACCGATGAAATGCCGAAGATTCTTAATCACTGGATCAGGGAAGGCATCAGATTTGATGCGATCTACACAGGCTATATCGGCGACACAAGACAGTTCGATATCATAAACGAGGCAAAGGAAAAGATCCTCAACCCCGGCGGACTGCTTATCTGCGATCCCGCAATGGCTGATCACGGCAAACTCTATCCGGCTCTCAATGCCGATATCGTTGACGGAATGAAGAAGCTTGTCGCAAAGTCCGACATCATACTTCCCAACCTTACAGAAGCAGTATTTCTGCTGGGCGAAGAATATACCGAAGACTATGACAGGGCATATATTGAAAACATTCTCAAAAAGCTCGCTGCCCTCGGTCCCAAAACCGTCATTCTTACAGGAATAAGCTTTGAAGAAGGAAAGCTCGGCGCGATCGCTTATGAAAAGGAAAGCGGAAAGATCACAGAATATTATACCGAAAAGATTTCAAGAAACTACCACGGCACAGGAGACATCTTCTCTTCCGTAGCGGTTGCCGATATCGTTAAGGGTAAGGACATTCTCACCGTGCTTAAGGATTCCTGCGAATTCACGGTTGAAAGCATCAAAAAGACACTGGATGATGATTCACACGGTTACGGTGTCAAATTTGAGGATGTGCTTGATCAGCGTTGAAAACGGTTTTTACATTTCTTCATTTTTCTTTTTAAACACTATAAATTTGCTGATAACATAATTTAGGATTATTACCACGACCGACGTTACCAGCTTTGCCATCCACTGATCGTCGAGCGAAATGTTCTTTCCTAAAGCTTCAAACTCCAGACCGTTCTTAAAAATCATGGTAAGGGGAAGCGGAAGCAGGATTTCGAACAGCCCCGAGAACAGCCTTCCGCCCACAAATTTCGCGGCCTCCTCCGAAATTTCCCGTACAGTCACAGCCTTGCTTTTGAAAACATAGGTTCTGTTCGTAAAGAAAGCAAATGTTACCGCGGCTATCCATGCAACGATATTGGTAAATGTAAAACCGATCTTCGACTCCGTGATTCCGGCCCTTTTCATCAGCCAGAATACCAGAATGTTTACAAGCGTCGTCAGCACTCCGAATATGAGATAAAAGACGATTTCCCGGATTTTTTCTTTTTTATCCATCGCTTAAGCCCCGATCAGTAGTACTTTCTGTTGCCCCAGAGCTTGTGTTTCTTAAGCTCAAGATAATCGTCATAGGCACGCTGCAGCATTTCCTTCTCATTGGGGAATTTCAAAAGATGATAGGCCTCGTGGAATTTGTAATAGCCGGAATCCTGAAAATATTCCTCCTGCTGGGGTTTTGAATAGTAGCTGTCGGCCATCATCAGATACCAGTGAACCTGCTTTTCGACAACATCCTCGGGCACCGTAAAATTGTAATGACTGGTGCCGATGAATTTTATGATATGGGCATCCACACCCGTTTCTTCCTTGACTTCACGAAGCGCTGTCTGGTCAAAATCCTCGCCTTCCTCAACGGTTCCCTTAGGAAGCACCCAGCCCTCGTATTTGTTTTTGTAGTTTTTGTATAATAGCAGTATCTTTCCTTTATATATGACTATACCGCCACAACTCGTAGCTTCTATCATATCTGTTCTTTCCTCTTTCATCAAAAATAACCGTTCCAAACTTTCATCGGAACATCCGACATAAGTATAACAGTTATCAACAAAAAAAGCAAGCAAAGAAAATATTCGGTAATTTAATGACAGACCCGGTAATTTTTCTACTGTACGCCACGCAGGAAATGCCCCTTTTTACCCGGCGCTGCGCTGTTACTTAAAAAGTCACCGAGTATCTTTTTTACCTGAGCCGGCGTTTCGTCTGTAAAACTCAGACGGTAAGCGTCTGCCCCGAGAACGTCGGTTTCTTTACGGCACGAAAGAAGGTTTGTCGGCTCGCTGTCAAAAATATAGTTAAGGCAGTATCTGCAGTCGGTAAAGAATGGGTAAACCCCGCCGTCTGCATTTTTAAAGCTGTCCCATTGTTTTTCTTTCTTATCTTTCTTTCTGCAGGTCCCGAAATTCTTTTTAATGCACTGCCTTGAGATCATTACGAGCTCCCTGCCGTAAATATCAAGTATCATCTCCGGTCTTTCTTTGTTTTCTTCGTTCTTAAAGCCTGCTCTCACCCCGTTTAACAGCTCGGCGATCTCCCTTTTGTCAAGCTCATGACCTATTGTGATATTTTTTACGCCCGCGCCAAACAGTTCCATGACTGCGGCATGATTCGACGCGCTGTATTTTCGGACGGAGTCAACCGAAACTTCATAACCGGTAATTTCATAATCTGCGGCTTCATCCGTTGCGGTCCGGTACATTTTCCTCAGCACTTCCTTTGCTGTTTCTTTTTGCTCTTCATCCATGCAGCGTATGATAAGTTTTGCCGCTTTTGCTTTATTATCATCGCCGTTATGTAAGGTATTGCCTTGTATCTGTAAATTTTTAAATCCGTCGGGAGCTTCTTTTCTTGCATATAACGACAGAATCTCTTCTTCAAGTTTTTCAAAGGCAACGCGTCTTATCCTGCCGAGCTCCGCCTTCGGAAGAAAGCTCTCGCCGTCGGTCAGAATCTTTAGTTCGTTAATTTCAAATGCCGAATCACCGCTCCGTTTAACTTTATCTGTTATTGTTTTTTCGTCAAGTGCTGCGGTTTTGGCCGCATCGGCTGTTGCCCCCTGTACTGTAACTTCAAACTCCCTGCCCCTGTTTAATGCCGTGAACCTGAGCGACAGCTTTTCGCCCTTAAACAGACGCAGCTCACCTGAGACATTTATTCTATCGTCTCTTTCAACATAATCCGAGTTAAGTCTTTGAAGGAGTTTTTCGCACCTCATCCGGTAAACATCCAAAAAGACCTGCCCCTGTTCTTTTCCCTTTGGGAACTTTTTAATCCTGTCTGCAGATTTCAGAGCCCTGAAGCTCACCCTGCTGCCTTTAACGAAATCACGGCCGCAGGTATAGCTGTACCACTCATCAGAAAGAGCCGACCTGATTTCAAGCACGTCTCCCTTAAAAAGATCGGTTTCTGCCTTAAGCTCGGCATTTTCCTTATCAAGCCTTGCTTTTCCGGCATAAACACCGTTATGATTCGGTCTGTTGCCCGCCATCATCAAAGGTCCGGGGGTGCTAAAGGCATATCCCGATGAAAAGGCGCCTCTGTTAAAAAGATCCATGAGCACCGTCTTTTCATTTTTCGTTCCGTCTGCATTTTTCTTTAAATACTCGGCATATCGTTCTTCACCGAGATCGTAAAATCTGTCAATCTCTCTTCTGTAAACCTCGGTAACACCGGCCGCATACTCCGGTGCCTTCATTCTGCCTTCGATTTTAAAGGAATCCACGCCTGCCTCGATAAGCCCGGGAAAGCTTTCAAGAGTACAGATGTCCCTGGGGCTTAAAATATAGGCTTTTTTGTCTCTGTACTCATACTGCTTTCTGCAGGGCTGGGCGCAGCGTCCCCTGTTTCCGCTCCTGTCACCGCACATAGAACTGAAAAGGCAGTGCCCGGAATATGAATAACAAAGAGCCCCGTGTATGAACACTTCAAGCTCCAAGCCGCTTTTTTCTTTTAATGTTTTTATCTGCGGAAGGGTAAGCTCCCTGGCGGGCACGATTCTTGTCACCGCTTTCGGAAGATAAGACAGAGGACTCTTGTCCGTTATGCTCATCTGGGTCGAAAGATGGATATCAAGTCCCGGGAAACAATCGTTTACGAGCTTCAGAACACCAAGGTCCTGTACGATCACTGCATCAAGGCCCTCTTTGTAAAGAGGCAGAAGGTAAGCATAGACCGCCTCCAGCTCGTTTTCTTTTATCATTGTATTTACGGTAAGGTAAAGCTTTTTATTCCTAAGATGCGCATAATCTATCGCACGCAGTAGTCCGGTGTCGTCCGGATTGTCCGCATAGGCTCTCGCACCAAAACGCGTCCCGCCCATATAGACCGCATCGGCCCCTGCTTTAAAAGAAGCCTGCAGGCCGGTAAAGGAACCTGCAGGCGCCAGAATTTCAACTTTCTTTATTGACATATATTCACCAAAATAATTGTTCTACTTTTGTAGTCTCTTCTTCAGCATCGCATTGTCATTCTTAAGCATATTATTTTCAGCCTCGAGCTTCTGTATCATCTTCTGCTCCTCGGCAAGAGTATTTTTAAGCCCTGTATTCTCGGTTTCAAGCTTAACGGTCCTCTTCTGTTCTTCAACAAAGGCCTGCTTGATCTTTTCGAGAGTTCCCGCCGCATCCTCAAGCTTTGCATCATGATCTGCCTGAAGCTTCTCAAGCTTTTTGTTCAGCTCGATTATGTCATGCTTGAGTCCGAAGATTTCATCGTTCAGGCTGTCTCTTTCCGCCGTAATCTCGTTCAGGGAGTTCTTCAGCTTGAAATAATCATCAGCTATATTGATCTCCATCAGGATGATTTTGGTGTCGGAATCGAGCGTTCTGAAACCGGGCATTGCCTTTAGCTCAGCCGACTTTCCGTTCAGATATGAAGCTACCTTCTGCAGGTACTCCTCGCTTTCGTAGCCGCTGAGGCTGTAACGCTTTCCGTCAATGATTACTTCTGCATCGGTTTTGGTTTTCACGGGCTGTTCCTCCTAAATTATAAAAACTTCATATTATCCTGTTATTTTTTCCAGGCCCAGATGCCTGTATGCATCATCGGTAACCTGGCGGCCTCTCGGGGTTCTGATTATCAGGCCGTTCTGGACAAGATAGGGCTCATATACCTCTTCTATCGTTTCGGCATCCTCGCCGATCGTTACCGCTACCGCTTCTATTCCGACAGGACCTCCGCTAAACTTATTGATCATCGTTAGCAGTATTTCCCTGTCAATATTATCAAGTCCGAGCTTGTCAACATCGAGGAGATCGAGTGCAAACCTTGCAACCTCCGCAGTGATATCGCCGTCATATTTCACCTGGGCGAAATCCCTGACCCGTTTCAAAAGCCTGTTTGCCAGTCTCGGCGTCCCCCTGCTTCTTCTTGCAATCTCGGTCGCGCCTTCATGATCGATTGCCACGTTTAACACGCGAGCGCTGTTTTCTACAATTGTAGTAAGCTCCTTCACCGTATAAAATTCCATACGGCTTACAACACCGAAACGGTCTCTTAACGGAGCCGTCAGCATTCCGGCCCTGGTGGTCGCTCCGACAAGAGTAAACTTCGTAAGATTAAGCCTTACCGACTTGCTGGCCGGGCCGCGGCCGATAACTATGTCTATGATAAAATCCTCCATCGCCGGATACAGAAGCTCCTCGACCTGACGGTTAAGCCTGTGTATCTCGTCAATGAAAAGCACATCGCCTTCGGAAAGATTGTTAAGTATCGCTGCCATGTCACCCGGCTTTTCGATCGCGGGTCCCGCGGTGATCTTTATGTTCACACCCATTTCGTTTGCGATGATATTGGCAAGGGTGGTCTTACCGAGTCCCGGAGGTCCGAACAGAAGCACATGATCGAGTGCTTCCTTCCTTGCCTTTGCGGCATCTATATATACCTTTAAATTGTCTTTTACCTTTTCCTGACCGATATAATCGGCAAGAAGCCTGGGCCTTAACGATCTTTCAACCGCCTTATCCTCTTCCATCGCCTCGGTGGTGATTATCCTGCGCGCCATTTATCTTCCCCTTGTAACTGATAGCCACGGCATTATAATTCGCTTCGCGAAGCCGTGGCCTGAGTAGTATCAAGTTTTCATAAAAACTTGACCCTACCATATGCTTTTGGCTCCCTATATTAAATATTTCAGGCTTTCCTTAAGTATTCTGTCGGCATCCATGTCATCGGTCATTTCAACCTTTTTTACTGCCTGTAGGCTTTCGGTTCTTGAATAACCGAGAGAAACAAGCGCAAGCACGGCATCTTCTTTTGCCTGTGAAAGCCCTGATTCAACAGCATCCTCTTTGGAATTTTCAAGTTTCTTCTCAAATGCGTCCATCAGATTGACCTTGTCCTTAAGATCAAGTATTATCCTGCCGGCGGTCTTTGCTCCGATACCCGGTGCTTTTGCTATTGTTTTGGAGTCTTCCGAAAGGATCGCAAACCTCAGTGTATCGGGATTCATTCCCCCGAGCAAGGTCTTGGCAACCTTGGGGCCCACGCCGTTGACGGTGATCAAAAGCCTGAACATTTCAAGCTCATCCCTTGTAAGAAAGCCGTAAAGCATCGCGCCCGTGTTTTCGCTGATGCTTAAAAAAGTGTATATCTTTACGTCAGAGCCCGGAGCGGGAAGCCTGTCATTATCCGAGGCACATATATTGATTTCATAGCCTACTCCGTTACAGTTTATGACCGCAACATTAAGGTCCGCATATTCAAGTTTTCCCGAAAGAAATGATATCAAGCCTGCTTCTCCGATCCTTTTCGCAATATTTTGTGCCTCAACCGAGGAACATACAAAGTTATTATACCATATATTGAAAGAAAAGCAACAAAAAACACTATTTTTTATATTTTTATTCAAAAATTCTTGCGTAAAAGGGCAAAACAGCATATAATTACACTCGTATTTAAGGAAGGAAGTAGTATTTTTATGCTGAAGATTGAAAAAACCTATGAAAGAGGCGACATTTATCCGATCGAACGCCGTGCCGGGGGCTGTGCTCCGATTCTTTTCGACATAGAAACCACCGGTCTTTCAGCCGCATCCTCGCTGATCTATCTGATAGGTGCAATGGAGATAAAAAAGGACCGGCTTGTTTTCAGGCAATGGTTCGCCGAAAGTCCTTCCGACGAAAAAGAGGTGCTTGAAAGCTTCCTAAACTTCCTGCCCGACAAAGCCTGCCTCATAAGCTTCAACGGGCGCGGCTTCGATGTGCCCTTCATATGCAAACGCTGCAAAAGCTTCAACCTTCCGTGTTATCTCCCCCAGCAGCCCGACCTCGATCTTTACCGTGTTCTGGCTCCATTGAAGGAATATTTCTCCATGAACAGCCGAAGGCTTGTGGCCTACGAAAAGCTCATCGGTCTCGACAGAGAGGATAAATATAACGGCGGCGAGCTCATTGAAGTATATAAGGAATATGTCGGCAAGAGGAAATTTGCTCCCGACGATGCCGAAAGGCTCAAGGCAATGCTGCTCCTGCATAACGAAGAAGACATCTGTGACATGATACCGGTCACCGCACTGCTTAGCTTTACCGACCTTCAAAACGGCGATGTAAAAAGCTTCGGAAGCATATCCGTCAATGATGACGAAAGCGAGCTTGTCATAAGCACAGAGGCTTTTTCGGACTTCCCGTTAAGCCATGAAAAAAAACTTGCGACAAAGCCTGGACTTCCGATGATAAGCATTGTGACCCACGGACGCACGGCTGATATCCATGTACCGGTATTTAAGGGCAGGCTGCGCCATTATTTTGAAGATTATAAAGACTACTACTATCTCCCCGATGAGGATACCGCGATACACAAAAGCATTGCCGAAAGCGTGGATGCGGCTCACAGGGTACAGGCAACCAAAGCTACGGCATACACCTGGGCAGGCGGCAGCTTCATTCCCCAGTATACAAGCAGGATAAAACCTTATTTCAAGGCAGAATTAAATGATATGCTGAGCTTTATTCCCTTAAAAAGCCTCAGGGGCGACGAAGTCCTTAAAGACTATATAAAAAGCATCGGGAACCGGCTATGATGCATAAACTTTTTCCGAAAGGATATAACGAGAGATGATCAGATTCGAGGAAAACAACAGAAATATAGATACCTATCTTTATCTGCGTTCAAAGGTAAAATGGAAAAAGCTCTCTGAAGAGCAGGCACAAAAGGCTCTCGATAACAGTCTGTATATCGTGACCGCCTTTGATGACGATGTGCCTGTCGGCATGGGACGTATCGTCGGAGACGGGGCCGTCATCTGCTATGTTCAGGACCTCATCATAGTTCCCGACCACCAGGGACACGGCACAGGCTCGGCAATATTAAAAAAGCTCACCGAATTTGTCGATGAGCTCCGTCTGCCTGAAACAGAAATGATGTATGCGCTTATGTGCGCCAAGGGACGTGAACGTTTCTATAAAAAACATGATTTCACCGCACGTCCGACCGACACCTTAGGTCCCGGAATGATACGTTATCTCAGGGATGAGTGATCAAGCCCTTCAGTCATACAGTACAGTTGAAAAATATCTTTCTCCCGTATCCGGAAGCACCGTAACCACTCTCTTGCCCGCGCCAAGCTTTTTAGCAAGCTTTAGTGCCGCAAAAACATTGGTGCCGCTTGAGATTCCGCAGAGTATTCCTTCTTTTCTTGCAAGCTGCTTTGTAGTCTCGAGAGCCTCTTCGTCGGTTACAATGTAGATGTCGTCTATCAGATCCCTGTTCAGTATCGGAGGGATCAGTCCGTCACCTATTCCCATCTGTATATGGCTTCCTATTCCGCCTCCGGAAAGGATTGCTGCATTTTCCGGTTCAACCGCAACTATTTCGATCAAGGGGTTAGCCTGCTTAAGCACCCCGCCTATGCCGCTTAAGGTACCGCCTGTACCTATTCCCGAGCAGAAACCGTCAATCTTACCGTTAACATCCTTTAAAATCTCCTGACCCGTATACTTTAAATGAGCTGCGACATTATCGGGATTTGAGAACTGGTCGGGAACGTAAGCCTTGGGGTTTTCCTCAGCCATTTCCTTTGCTATCCTTATGCACTTATCGATTGCTTCGCCGATGTCGCCCTTGTCATGCACAAGCTTGAGCTCCGCACCGTACTGCGTGATCAGCATTCTCCTCTCTCTGCTTACGGAATCGGGCATGATAATGATGACCTTATAGCCCTTTACCGCGCCGACCAGCGAAAGACCGATACCCTGGTTGCCGCTTGTGGGTTCGACTATTATCGAATCGGGTTTTAACAGCCCTCTCTTTTCTGCCTCTTCTATCATGTTAAGGGCTGTTCTTGTTTTGACGGAACCGCCGATGTTAACGCCCTCGTATTTTACAAGTACTTCGGCATCGTCCTCCCCCGTCATGTGATTTAACCTGATGAGAGGCGTGTTTCCTACCGCCGAAAGTATGTTTTCATGTATCATTTTGTTTTCTCCGGAAATTGTTTTTCTTTTTTTGCGCTTTAATCATTATATGCGCTGTTTACATTAAAGTCAACAATTTTCAGGCAGGAAACTTTACGGTAAACCTTGTTCCGAAATCAGGTCTTGAAAGAACCTCAACGCTCGCATTGTGTGCATCAACTATCCACTTTGCGATCGAGAGCCCCAGTCCCGAACCTCCCGTGCCCGAGTTTCTTGCTTTATCGGAGCGGTAGAATCTTTCGAAAATATGTACCACATCGGTATCTGTCATTCCGACACCTTCATCCTGGACCACATAGCAGACATTATTACCGTCCTTTTTCACATCAAGGCTTATGGTATCGCCCTCATTTGAATATTTTGACGCATTCTGGACCAGTATCCTTATGGACTGCTTTACCATCGCCCTGTCGCCGTTTATGATAAACTTCTTAACAGGCTCCTGTCCCGTACCAGCGTTTTCACCGGGCTGACTTTCTTCTGTCTCGGGATTGCCATCTTCATCTATCTCCGGTAAAGCATTTTTGTAAACATATTTATGTTTTTCATCTATCATCAGGGACTCCTCCCACACCTCCTGCATGGTCTCCCTCAAGTCAAAATCCTCAAAAATAAGAGTATTTCTTCCGCTGTCGCCTCTTGCAAGGAAAAGCAGCTGTTCGATCAGCTCTTTCATATGCTCCGATTCGTTTTTGAGCGCTTCTATGGCCTCATCGAGTACCGAAGGATCCTCTTTGCCCCAGCGGTCGAGCATGTTGACGTAGCCCTGGATCACGGCGATGGGCGTGCGCAGCTCGT
>DFFN01000100.1:0-1509 GCA_002369525.1 Lachnoclostridium sp. UBA3775
CGTGTGGTACCTAGGGAGGTCTGTGCGAAACGCTCTGAAAGGAGTAACCACCGTACAAGGAAACGAGGCGGTGTTGAACGCACAGAAGTCAGCAGAGGTCATAGTAGCCGAGAGGCAAAGGACCGAATCAATAGGAGTCTTGAGTATGACCGAGAAAGGAGGAATGACCATACATGGCAGAAAACATTGATAATAATGGCTGTTCGCAAATAGATAGTGCGGAACATGAAGGGTATGCGAAAGCGCGTAGGTCATTCAATCGGATATGGAAAGAAAGAGACAGTGCACAGCCGAAACTCTTGGAAGCGATACTGCACAAAGACAACTTCAACAGAGCGTACAAAAGAGTTAAGGCAAACAAGGGAGCACCGGGAATCGATGGGATGACCATAGAAGAGGCTCTCCCTTATCTTAGGGAACATCAATTCGAGCTAACTGACCGGATATATCGAGGGAAATACACTCCGTCACCGGTCAGGAGAGTTGAAATCCCAAAACCGGATGGTGGTGTGCGGAAGCTTGGCATACCAACCGTGATAGACCGTACACTCCAACAGGCAATAACACAACAATTAGTGCCTATCTACGAACCGCTGTTTGCAGACGGTAGTTTCGGCTATCGCCCCAATAGAGATGCAAAAGGAGCAATACAAAAGGTCAAGGAGTATGCAGAGCAAGGCTACGTATTTGCAGTAGTTCTTGACCTGTCCAAGTACTTTGACACCTTAAATCACGAAATCCTCATAAACCTTCTTCGGAAGAATGTAAAGGATGAACGTGTAGTACAGCTCATAAAGCGATATCTGAAAAGCGGAGTAATGGAAAATGGAGTGGTCATCGAGACAGAGGAAGGGTCACCGCAGGGTGGCAATCTATCGCCGTTACTTGCGAACATCTACCTCAATGAGTTTGACCAAGAGTTCTTAAAGAGAGGTGTCCCGTGTATCAGATATGCGGATGACATCGTGCTCCTCGCCAAAAGCAAACGGGCATCTGAAAGGCTCTTAGAAAGCAGTACGAGATATCTCGAAGGGAAACTAAAACTTACGGTGAACAGAGAGAAAAGCCATACTGCAAGTGCCTTTGCAATCCGAAATTTTAAATTTCTTGGCTTTGCATTGGGAAGGAACGGAAGCGGCATATTTGTCCGCGTTCATCCGAAGCCATGGAAGAAGTTCAAGTCAAAGCTGAAAGATTTATCTTCCCGTAAGTCTGTACAGTCCATAAAGCCGAGCCTTGAGAAAATCAAGGTGTACGCTAGAGGATGGCTTAACTACTACGGAATAGCGAGCATGAAGAACAACATAGATGACATCAACGGATGGCTCTATCACAGAATACGGATGTGTATATGGAAGCAGTGGAAGAAGCCAAAGACTAAAACAAGAAACCTATTAAAGTTGGGCGTTCCAGAAGATTTGGCACGTATGGCTGGAAACAGCCGTAGAGGACACTGGTTTACTACACAAACGGTCGCAGTCAACATGGCTATGACAAAAGAAAGACTGA
>DFFN01000100.1:1567-27647 GCA_002369525.1 Lachnoclostridium sp. UBA3775
CAAAAGAAAGACTGATAAACAGTGGCTTTTTCGATTTAGCCACGGCTTATCAGTCAGTGCACGTCAACTATTGAAAGCGCCGTATACCGAACGGTACGTACGGTGCTGTGAGAGGACGGCGGTTAGTCACCGCCTCCTACTCGATTGCGCACTTTGTCATAGATGTTAATTACGGGAAATGATTGTCGCATTCTATTTTTTGTACAAAATGCATAAAAATTAATCCAAATTTCATAAATATGTTGACACTTTGTCGCATTGTGGTTATAATCAAAATGGTGGTTTTTTTACAATAATCCACTATCTGACTTTTGATGAGTGAATCATATATATGGTCTATGAGAGCAGCGGGAGGAGGTCGTCACATGAGCTGGTCAAACCCTTCACAACAGGAAGCACAGGAGGCATATGATGCCGCCAAAAAGAAATATGACAATGCGGCAGAAGAATATCTGCGCATATCAAAGCTCAGGGATCAGTATGTGGCCGATGCCAAGACACTGTTTGAAGACTATAATTCCGCTAAAGACAGGCTGAGGGATTTACAGCATCTGGAAATCAAGCTTCGAAGAGCAGCCCGGTCACTTAGTTCGGAAGAGTCGGGCGTTGACCATGATATACTCCTTTTCAGGGTTGAACAGATCTCGTTTGCTGCGGAATTAAAGGAATGTATAGTATGCAGCGGGGTTAAGGAACCGGGTTTTGGAAAAGCGGTTTATTCTCCGTATGTTGACTATGACGCAGATGCAAGCCGCGCAAAAGCGCTTTTGGGAGCGGAGCTTGACAGGGTAAGAGACCTGATCGACACGCTTATGAAACAGGTAAGGAATGGTTCGGGTGACTATCAGGACATGGTAAAAAAAGGATTCTCCTGTGATGACGAAATGAAGGAACACAAAAAGACCATGGATCAATGTGCATTCGAAATGGAACACTATAAGAAATATCTTTAATGACGATGCTCTGGTGAAAGCAGGTGAGAAACAGTGCGACTTGAATTTTATGCGACAGGAAGTGGAAAAAAGGCAAAGAAGAAAATAGACAGTCTTCTTGAATCCATGGTTAACCTGACAAGTTCACACAATAAAATAGTATATTCTTTCAAGTATACAAAAAGTTTGCTTGAGGATATCACTGAAGATCCGGAAAGCTCGAATACGATGCAGGAAGCAAAAGAATGCATCGAACACAGGATTCAGAGCAATGAAGAAGCTGTCAGTGAAAGAATCGATGACATCGGTAAGAGGTTTGCGAACTTTGTGGTAAACACGGTTAATACCGACAGGAGTGTTTACCAGGCCATGAAGATTCAGCAGGCCGAGTTTTACAACAGACATCCCTGGGCCGAATACCATCCTCCGAAGAAAAAGAAATGGTATCAGAAAATAGGAGATTTCTTTGTAAGTATAGGCAAGGCTATAGCAGATGGTTTTAAAGCCATCTGGAAAGGCATTAAAAAAGCCTGGCATGCCACTGTCAACTTCATAAAGAAACACTACAAGGCGATATTAAAGATCGTAGCCGGTGCAATTCTGATCGCCGGGCTGTTTGCACTGTCCGTGGTGACAGGCGGCGCGGCGGCGCCGATATTTGCCGCGGCGGCCGAGGCTGCGTTGACAGCCGCCCTGACAAGCACAGCGGCGGCGGTTGTAACAGGAATTGCACAGGGAAAATCATTCGGGGAAATATTCGACAGCGCGGGAAATGCTTTCTTCATGGGCGCCGTAACGGGTGCCATCACAGGTGCGGCAGGAAGCATCGGCGGAATTATTACCGGCGCGACCGGTTCCGCAATATTCGGCAAGGCGGCAGAAATATTGGCCGAGGGAGCCGCAAAATTCCTTGGAGAGATGCTTATACAGGGCGCGGAATATCTGGCGGAGCACGGTACATTAAGCGGATTCTTCTCGGATTTTATCGAGAATACCGGAAAAGATATACTCGGAAGCCTTGCCGGCAGTGTGCTTGATCTTGCCGGGGACTTCATAATGGATCAGCTTGGAGAATTATATTCCGCGGCGGTGGATTATCTTTGCGATACTTCTTTCGGGCAGACGGCCATGGAGCTGTTTGACAACATAAAAGAATCGACCGCGTGGCTGTTCGGGGAGGAAGGACTTCTCGGAGCCCTCGGACTTGACAGCCTGAGCGCGATAGGAATAGATGATATAAGTGATGTCATTGAAATAATAAAAGATCCTTCGAAATTTGTGGAGAATCTTGGGGAAACAGTGCTTGGAAATCTCCTGGGCTCCGATAATATCAATGAAATCCTCGGAAACGGGCTTTCGACGCTTTCGGATGCAATAGGCCTTTCGGAGCTGTTCGATAACTTAAGCCTTGAAAGCATAGCGGACGCACTCGGACTTGACTATGAAGAACTTAAAAACCTGGGTTCTGCACTTGGCCTTGATTCGGTGGATCTTGAGAAGCTCGGCGAAGCAATAGGAATAGGAAATGCGGATCTTGAAAAGCTTGGCGAGGCGATAATCGCGGGCGATGTCGGTAAAGTAGCCGAGGCGCTTGGAATCGGAACGCCGGATATCGCCAAGATCGGAGAGGCACTCGGAGTTGACCTCGGTGTGCTCGGCGATCTCGGAACCGCAATTGCAAACGGCGACATTGCAAAGATCGGCGAGATCATAGGAGCCAATTCGGCTGATCTTCTGGGAATCGGAGAGGCGCTCGGAATTGATACCGGAAGCATTGCGGATCTTGCGGGAGCAATAGCAAGCGGCGATGTATCAAAGATCGCGGACGTCCTCGGCGTAGATGCAGGTCTTGCTAAAATCGGCGAAATGCTCGGTGTTGACACGGGCGAAATAAACAGCCTTGTTTCTGCGATAGCGAGCGGAGATATCAGCAAGATTGCGGATGTCATAGGAATAGATGCGGATCTGACGAAGCTCGGCGATATGCTCGGAGTTGATATGGGAGAAGTAAGGGGTATGATCGATGCCCTTTCAAGCGGAGATATAGGAAAGCTCGCGGACTATCTCGGAATTGACGCAAGCCTCGATAAGATAGGCGACATGCTCGGAGTTGACGCAGGCGACCTCGCAAAACTCCAGGAGGCTATTTCAAGCGGCGATATATCGAAAATCGCGGATGTGCTCGGAATGGATGTGCCCGATATCGGAAAGATCGGTGAAATGCTCGGCGTGGATACCGGCGATCTTTCGAAACTGGCGGGAGCAATAGCAAGCGGCGACATCAATCAGATAGCAAATGTAATCGGAATGGATGTACCCGATATTTCGAAGCTTGGCGAAATGCTTGGCGTGGATACCGGCGATCTTGCAAATCTTGCAAATGCGATTTCAAGCGGAGACCTTTCAAAGATAGCCGATGTGGTCGGAATGGATATTCCGGATATCACAAGCCTTGGTCAGATGCTTGGAGTGGATACGGGTGAACTCGGACGTCTTGCGGATGCGCTTACAGGAGGCGATCTTAACGGTCTGGGCGATCTTCTCGGAATCGATGCTCCGGATATTGCTAAGATCGGTGAAATGATCGGAGTAGATACCGGTGACCTTAGCAGGCTCGGAAACGCGATCGCCGAAGGAGACATTGCAAAGATCGGTTCATTGATGGGCATTGAGATGCCAAGTGTTTCGGCACTTTCCGACCTGGCGGACTCTCTCGGACTGCCGGATCTTTCGGGTATCGGCAGTGTGCCGGATCTGCTGAGCGAGCTGGGAGGTAAGGCATCGGGAATCATCGGAGGAACGATGAATTCCATAATCGATACTTCGGGCGAAGCGTTCAGGAGCCTTTGCTCTTCCGATTTTGCAACAGCGCTGGGAAGCCAGTTAAGTTCTGTAAATGATATAAACAATGTTCTGGGAAAACTGTTCGAATCCCTTGGCGGAATGCCCGGCGCAGGATTTCCCGGTGTAAGCTTTGGAGCGATTTGACAATAATATAAACCAATATATACGAGGTGACCAAATTGGATACTAAGACCTATAAAGAAGCAATTTCAAATGCGGACATAGCTTTTTCAAATGAAAATTTTGAAAGTGCGGTTAAATGGTACGATAAGGCTCTGGAAGCTGCTCCCAAGGATGTCTATGCTCTGTCCCGCGCCGGCGCGTCCCTGGTGGCGTCCGGTAAATTCAAAAAGGCATATCACTATTTTCAGAAAGCAATAGATACCGAGCCGGGAAACGGAGACAATCTTTTCAACATGGCAAATGCCTACTTCTTTGAAGGAGATGTCAGCAAAGCCATGGAATATTACACTCTTGCCTCCGTAAAACCCTGTTCGCCGGATGTAAGGGCAAGGATATTTTATCAGCTTGCGCTTATGTGCACCATCAAAGAGGACTATAAGGCAGCTCTTATCAATTACCAGAAATATGAGGACCTTGACAAAACCGGGGCGGCTTCGCTCGATATCGATATCATAACCGCAAAACTGCAGCTTTATGTGAGACTTATGGATTTTGAAAAGGCCGATATGTGTGCAGTTAAGTGGGTAGCGCTTGCGCCTTCGGAGCTCAGGGCTTATATGTCGCATTTCAATCTCCTTATGGCTGAGGAAAAATATGATGAAGCATCACAGGCTCTTGACGATGCGGTGAAATATGCAGTAACGGATGAGGCCGGACAGTTCGCGGTGGATGTGAGCAGGGCAAATTTCTACCAGACTGCCGCAGGAAGTCCCGCAGATAAAGACGGAGACTTTAACAGTAAGGCCTACGAACTTTTGAGCGAGCTGGTGGTCAGTCCCCTCGGGGATATACGTCAGAAAAACGAGCTGATTCTTTCTCTTGCGGAGCTCTGTATCAAGCTTGACAAGCTGGATGAGGCAATTGATATGCTGACCTTGCTTGCCGAGAAACCTGAAACGGCCGAAAATGCCGGGAAAAAGGACGCAGCCCCCGAAGATAAGGCAGATCTTACAGTGGATCCCGCCGAAATCGATGCGCTTCGCGAACAGGATATGCAGAGGATGGATGCGCTGATCTCTGAAGGCGCCGTTTCCGAAGACCTGGGCGAGCTTGCAGAGGTAAACTATGACGAGAACGGCAATCCCGTGAGAGTATATCCCGAAGGAACCTTTGACGATATACCGGACGGACTGGATCCCGTGAAATTCGGTCTGCCTACTCCGGAAAAAATCGCAGAACTTGAGAAAGAGGCGGCAATCGAAAACAATGCGGAATTTAACGCAAGGGTTAATTATATGCTGCTTTCCTGTTATTCTGCGAAAAATGATTTCGAGAAGGCCTATGAATATGCGGTTAAGGTGAAAAACGGAGCTCGTGACGGTTATTATTCCTTCTTCGGACACTATGCCGAGGCATTTACAATGCTGCAGCTTGCAAAGGAAGGCAAGCGTTTCACGGAGAAAGAAGCTCTGGATAAATATGACAGAGAGCTTGCATATTTCAGGAACGAGACCATAAAGAGAAACGAAAACTCAAACTATGCGCTTTTGTTCAGGGCAAGGATGTATGCCGAGACCGGAAAATATGATAAGGCGGCGGAACTTGCCGAACTGCTTGATTCGGACGATAAGGCTTTGGTGGAGAAGTACATCGAGGATTGCAGGCAAGATTCGGAAAAAAACTGACGGCGGGAGGTGTTTAAATGAGTGGAATAGGAGACATTACCGCATTAAGCAACATAAAAAAGGACATTATAATCGACGAAGAAGCTTTTTCCAGATCTGTGGAACAGTTTCATGAACTCATCAGCGATATCTATAAGCTGCACAAGGATGTGGGCGACATGCTGACAATCCTTATCCGAGGTTATGATACTCCTGCCGGGAGAAAATTTATAAATGCATGCAGGATTTTTGTTCTTGAACCTCTTATCGAGCAGGAAATAGTAATAGAACAGGTGATAAAAAACCTCGAGCTTGCCAAAAACGGATACCAGAGTGTATTTGAAGAATACCGGCAGCTGATTGATTATATGTCGGAATAAAATGAAAAACGGTCTGCGGAGGCAGACATGAAGATATTTAATTTGAAAGGAGCATCTAATCATGGCATCAATTCTTAGCAGCGCGATAATAGTTAACGCAAAAGCAAGCGTAACGACCTATCAGACTACTGTACAGGGACTTTATGATGAGCTCAACACCATCGTAAGCCAGCTTACAGCATCAAACTTTTTGGGAGATGCATCAGACGGTTTTGTTGAATTTTTCAAAACCAAGGCAACTCCCGCATTAGTTGACAATCTGATCGCACCCGAGCAGTCACTTGCCGCAGGCATTAACAATATGCTTGAGAGCATAAAGACCCAGCTGCTCGATACAGTCGATCCCCAGCTTGGAGAGATCAACCGCGATCCTACCAAGGCACAGTCATAATTTATACCGGAGAAAAGGAGTAAAAAGCTATGGCAGATATAGTTTACAGATTTGATGAAATGAGAGCGGCGGTTGCAAAGATTGAAGATATTGCGGCCAGATATAAGAGCGCTGCGGCAACTTTCCAGAAGGATTTTGCCGATGCGGTTTCGGGATGGGAAGGAGCCAGCAAGGACAAAATGCTTGCATTTATCTCAGGTCCCGTTAATGAATATATGGATTCTACTGCGCCTTCTATAGTTTCGGCGCTTGCAGCACTCCTTTCGGCCGATGCCGAGCAGATGGAAAAGGCAGACCAGTCTATTGCGGACAATATTCCCGATAGGCTGATGTAAAGGGAGCAACGAGTTACAAGGTGAGGTGCTTATGGAAAACGAGCAGGATATGCTTTATGATATGAATATTGAAAAGGCTAAGGCTCTGTTTGAATATGAGATGACCTCTGTACTGCTGGCCGAAAAAGAAGCAGACGAAAAGGCAAAAGAGCGCATCAGGCAGTATATGGAAATGGAGATTGACAAGCCGGAGCTTTCATATACCGCTCCGGAAGTCGGGTCCGTGGAAGTAGATTTAAAGCTTGGGGCGGAGCCTGCCGCCATGCCTGATTTTTCGATACCGCAGATAACGGCAGAGGCAGACGGACTGCCTGCGGTAGCAAAAACCCAAGCCTTTGTTCCGCCCACGTTTTCGGAGCAGGCAGAAATAAGGGACGAAATTCAGGTTCCGGGACCTGCGCTCGATGCATCCGGGGGATTTTCCGCGGAAGAACTGTTTTCGTTTTCGAGGAAAACAGAGGCTGAGCCTTTGAAGAATGAGGATCTTCTTGATTTGGAAATGCTCGGAGCAGGGCTTAAGGGCGCACGGATTCAGGCTGATATGAAGGCTCTTTCGGATCTTGCTGCGGATATTTCACTGTCCGGGCCTGCGGCCGGTATTCCGGAAAGAATGAATACAAAAGTAGTCTTTTCGACGGGGGAAATTAAGCCGCCTGAGGCTGATATCTGTCTTCCGTCAGTCACGGAGACATCTTTCGTATTTGAGCCGGTTCAAACAGAGGTCTCTTTGGGTGAAATATCGGTTTCGGACAATAAGACAATGCCGGAGTTTATTCCGGCAACCGGATTTGCCCGGGAAAAAACGCTGCCGAAAGAAACGGCCGAAATTAGTGTTCCGGACTTCAGAAATACGGAATTTGAGCTTCCGCCCGTAAAAAAAGCAGAGTTTTTTGTGGATTATAAGCCTGCGGTGCCCGTTGATTTTGAGTTTGTGAAACCCGTGGAGAAAAAAATCAATGTGCCGGAGTATCCCGATGTGCCGGAAGCGCCGGATATTTCTGCTTATGTTGATGATATAATGGAAACACTCAGGTCCGATCTGGCCTGACAGGTTCATGGGAAACAAGAAATATAAAGACAGATAGGATGAGCATATGGAAAATAATAAGCTGCTGATCGGAGTTCAGTTTGTCGATCCCGGCACCGATAAAAGCCTCGTTTTCGAGCTGATGGTACTGAGAGATCTTACGCTAAGACAGCTTCTTGACGGTATAAAATATGGTCTCGCAAAGAAAGGCGAGGACATGTTTTATTCAGCCTGCAGAAAAATATTCGAGGAAAGCGTTTCCTTCAGGGACGAATCCGGGCTGTATGGGAAAATGACCCTTACAGCCTATAATGATTCTTACAGCAGCGATAAGAGTGACAGGGGAAGATTCCCGATTACGGAAGAGGATATGTCAAAGACGCTTGTTGAGATCGGTTTCATTTCATCGACAAGGCTTGTATTTGACCCGGCGCGCACTTATCGTTCCTATGAGATAAATACAAAGGATATCATTCCCGCATTCAATCCGGCTGTACAGAGGGAAAAAGGCATAAGCTTTCCCGATTACAATATCAGTACGCGTGTGCTTTACCGTTTTGACGATACGCCGGTTCACATCATTTCTTCTTCAGATCCGCCCCAGAAGCCGGATCAGAACCTGATTCTTATGCTTTTGCCGACAGTGATAATGGTGACTGTTACGGTGATCTCAAGGACAATGATGGGAAACAGGGGCTTTGTCGCTGTTCTTGTCAGCTCGCTGATGAGCGTCGTAACGCTTGTTATGTCTGTCATTAATTATATTCGCGGAAGGAAAAAATATAAAAAATCACTTGCCGACTGGCGAGGCAACTATGAGAAATATATCAATAAGACCATAAACGACATTCTGGAAAGGCAGCAGAAGGATGCCGCCAAACTATCCGAACTCTATCCCGACGTAAACGAGCTTTTTGACGACAAAGATCCGTCCCGGAGTGTTTTCGGTGTGAGCGGAAAGATCTTCAGCCGTTGCAAAGAGGATATGGATTTCCTTACGGTAAGGCTCGGAGTTTCCGATATGGTGGAAAACTGCTTTAAAATCGAAGGATCGAAACAGGAGCAGATTTTTTCATCGACCTCTTTCAGAATGAAGTTTGACAAGGTCAGGGTGCTTATTTCCGACGATCACGATTACGATGAAAAAGAGGATGAGTCCTATTATCTTTCAAACCTTCCCAATTATATTTCGGAACATTACAAATATATGAAACTGGCGCCGATGCTGTTTTCTTTTAAAAACTGCGGCGCATTGGGTATTGTTTCGGAGAACAGCCTGTTCTCCGAAAGGCTTATACAGCGCATGGTTTTCGATCTTTGCTTCTACCAGTCGCCCGATGACCTGCAGTTTATCGTGATGTTCGATCCGACCGATGACCGTGACAGGATTGAAAACGCTGTGGCCAATTTCAAATTCCTGCCTCATTTCAGGGAGCTTTTCCCGGACCGCGCACAGTTTGTGTTTGATACGGCAAATGCAAATATGGTATTCAGTTCAATGCTTAACATAATGAACGAAAGGGCAGAGATACTGGCATCTTCCGAAGGAAAGGAGATACGCTTCCCTCATATCGTTTTCATTGTATATCATGAATATGATATCAAGGAGCATGCGCTGGCCCAGTATCTTCCGAGAACACCGGAAGACGGAAAGCCCTATGTTAACAGGCTTGGACTCAGTTTTATATTCCCGAAGAAATATTCGGAACACCTTCCGGCGTACTGCGACCATGTCATAAACTTTACGGGAGACCATACCGCAGAGCTTATACCGCATGAGGATGAGGCCGGAAGCAGGGAATTCAGCTTCAATATTCCGCCCGAGTGGCAGGCAAAGCTTTACAGTACATCCAAGATACTTTCTTCGCTCTGCTATTCCAAGATTTCGCAGAACGGAAAAGTGCCTTCTGCCGTGAGCCTTTTCGAGCTTTACGGTTTTAACAAGAACAATATTGACATTTCCGCATTCTGGGAGGGAGAAAAGAGGCAGAATGTCATAGAGACTTTATCGGTTCCCATCGGAAAGACCGAAAGCGGATTTACCTGCCTCGACCTTCATGAGAATGCCGACGGTCCTCATATGCTGGTAGCCGGTACCACAGGTTCCGGTAAATCGGAAACCATAATAACCTATCTTCTCGGGCTTTGTCTGCAGTTCCGTCCGGATGAACTGAACCTTATGCTTATTGATATGAAGGGCGGTGGATTTATCAAACGTATCGGTTCGCTTCCGCATGTTGTTGGTTCTGTTACGGATGTTGACGGAGACGAAAACGGTACAGGGGCAGAATATATGCTCAAGCGTTTCCTTAACGCACTGCGTTCCGAGATCAAGAGAAGGAAGATACTTTTCAATGCAATGCATGTTGACAGCATTGACCAGTATATTTCGGCATGCAGGAACATAGATTCTCATATCAAGAAAATAAACAACAGATTAAGAGGCGAGGATAAGGAGCCTTTAAGCGAGGCGGAAGAACGTGAGATAAGGGCTCAGGCCGAAAACGACCTGCTTGCACATCTGGTTCTTGTGGTCGATGAGTTTACCGAGCTCAAGCGTTTCTCGACCGAAAGCAACAATGTTGACTTTATCGGCGAGATCACTACTATCGCGAGAGTCGGCCGAAGCCTCGGTTTCCATATCATACTTATCTCGCAGAATATTGAAGGCGCCATAACCGACGACATCCGAATTAATTCGAAATCAAGGCTCTGTCTTAAGGTTGCAACAAGGCAGGCCTCAAAAGAGATGATCGGAAACGACCTTGCGGCAAGTCCTTCAATGCCCGGACACGGCAGGGCTTACCTGCTTGTCGGAACCGGTTCGAAGTTTGAATACTTCCAGTCAGGTTATGCGGGTGCGGTTGCCGAGGAGAATTTCGAGCTTCCGATGGAAATGATCGAGGCTTCAAAAACAGGAAGCTATACCAGATTCTATTATTCGGAAAAGGATAATATCGAAGCAATACGCCGCAAGAAAGAACTTGAGGCAGCCGGTAAGCTCGAGACACAGCTGAACGCCATGGTAGGCGCTATCAAGACCTATTATAACAGAAACCGCGCACACTATCCCAAGGTACATATTATTTTCGAAAAACCGCTTCCCGGCAGGCTGGTCTATGAAAACGGAAATGTTTATGAGGAGCGCGACGGCAGATTTGAACTCAGGGAGGAACACAAATGAGCAGCGAACTGGCAATAGGTCTTTATGATGACCTTGACGATCAGACACAGCCTGTCCTGACCGTCAGTCCCGAAAAAGAAAACATAATGCTTGTCGGAGGCCATGCAAGCGGAAAGACCACATTTATAAAAACTCTTCTGGTCCGCATGCATGAAATGCTCGATCAGGAAAAGGAAAGGGACATATTTATCCTTGATCCCGGAGGCAATCTCGGAGGATACAGGGATTTAAATACTGTGGCTGCCTGCTTTGACAGTTCGAATGAGGAAAATGTCAGGCGTGTTTTCAGAACCATAGAGAGCAAGCTTGAAAAAAATTCGAAACTGCTGAATTCAAGGCAGTTTAACGAAGTCTGGGAAGGAAATCCCGTTAAAGGACTTGCCCAGATGATACTTGTGATCGACAATCTGAATTCTTTTCTTGCCGATGAGAGATTTTCGGCTTACCACGATCTTCTGACAAAGTTCTGCAGGGACGGTCTGGGAAAGGGTCTGTCCGTGGTAGTTACCGCATCGGATCTTTCGGGAGGAATAGGCAGGATAATAGGAAATTTCACCAGGCGCTTCGCGCTTGAAGGTTCGTCAGACAAATATCTTGACATTTTCGGAATGCGGATAAGCGAGCCCATGCACTGCGCCGGAAGAGGAGTTACGATAATTTCCGGAAAGCCGAGGGAATTCCAGTTCTTCCTTCCGTTCATGGATGAGCAGAACGATCTTCCGATGTTTATTTCGGCATTAAAGGAAGTAAGCGTTCCGACAGAAAAACTGAAAGCTTTTGACGGGGATCTTACCGAGAAAAATTTCTTTGATTATCTTTCGGGCGGATTTGAAGGCGATACCGGAACTGACAGTGCTGTCGTGGGACTTGACTATTACGATCATTTCCCGGTGTCGGTGAATTTGCATGAGGCGCATTCGATAGCCATATACGGAAAAAAGCATTTCGGAAAGACAAACCTTCTGACTCTTATCGTCAGATTCATAAGGAAAAACCATCCCGATTACAGACTGGTATTTTTCGACGACGGCAGGAAACAGCTTACAGATCTTTACAATGAGGCAGGAGGGGACTCGTTCTATCTTACCTCGGTTGAAGAAATGTACGGTTTTCTTGACAGCTACGGCTATGCCGCAAAGCTTGAACGGGGTGTCATCAATAAAAATTTTGAGGAAAAGAGCAATCCTCCGACTGTATTCATACTTCAGAACAAGATGCTTTTCCAGACTGCAGGTGCACAGCTCTTAAAGAATGTTTTCCCGAGGCTCAATGCCGTTGCGGAGGAAAAGCAGTACTGGTTCATATATTCGGATGTGAGAAGGATAAGCAACAACGACAGGGATACCGAGTCTTCGCTTAACAACAGCATTTCCGTGGCTTTCCTGCTTGATAATATTGCCGAGTTCGTATCCGACAGGGGCAGCCGCTCGGTATTCGGTGAAATGGATCCGAAGGAACTGAGAAACGAGTTTGCCCGCTGTGAGCTTGGGGACGGATATTATTATGATATAGAATCGGATGAACTTAAAAAGATCAAGATCATAAAGAATTAAGAGGTGCACTATGGCTGATGACAATAATGAATATATCTGCATAGACAGCAGGGCTTTTGACAACTGCATTGCAAAAAAGGATGATTTTATCAGACGTTATGCCGCGATAAGCACCAGGTATGAAGCGATAATAAAGGACCTGTCCGCAAACTGGAAGGGCGAGAGCGCGGATCTTTTTATAAACGATGCCAACGTTATAAGAAGGAATATCGGAGGGATCTCGGATATACTCTCAAATATGTGCAGTACCCTTGTTGACATAAAGGCTCAGCTTGAAAAAACCGACAAGTCACTTGGAGAGTTTAACCGGAATCCGGATGCGGACTAGGTGAGCATGAAATTGCGACAGGGTACAGGATATGAAGTTTACTCAGAGTTTATTTACCGACAAAGGCAGCAGGGCTGTCAATGAAGACTGCGCCGATCATATTCAGGTGAAAGACAGGCATTGCTTTATAGTATGTGACGGTCTCGGAGGTCACGGAATGGGCGATGTGGCGTCGCGTCTTGCCGTAAAAAGCTTTAAAGAGTGTTTCGTTTCGTCTGCGGGAATGGAAGAATTTGCGGCTGATTCCTTTATAAAGGTTCAGTCTGCGCTTAAGGCAGCACAGACTGAGGATCGGAGACTCAGCCATATGCGGACAACTGCGGTTGTTCTGTGTACGGAAGGAAACAGGGGGACAGCTCTGCATATAGGGGACTCGCGCCTCTATCATTTCAGGAACGGGAAGATAATCAGTCAGACAAAGGACCACAGCGTTCCCCAGATGCTTGCCATGGCAGGAGAGATAAGCGAGCATGAGATAAGAAGGCACCCTGACCGTAACAGGCTGCTTCGTGCGCTCGGGGATGAGAACGAAGAAGTCAGGTTTGTCCGTTCGGATTTTGAAATAAAAGAAGGGGATGCTTTCCTGCTCTGTTCCGACGGCTTCTGGGAGGAAGTAGAGGAAGAAAGCATGGAAAAATCGCTTTCACGGAACAAAAAGGCAGATAAGTGGCTTGCGGAAATGGTGGCACTTGCAAAGGAAAGCGTCAAAGACAGGAACATGGATAACTATACGGCACTTGCGGTAATGGTTGACTAAGCTTATTAACAAGGGGTGAAGCATGTGGACTGCGAAATAAGAAGTTATATAGGAACAAGAAGCTGCCAGGAAGACTCGGCAGCATTTTGCGAGACGGAAAATGGGCTGTTCTGTATTGTCTGTGACGGGATAGGAAGCAGGAGAGAAGGAGGCTCGTCTTCCAAGTATGCGGCGGAGAGTTTAACAGCAAGGTTCAGGGAAGGATTTAAAACGGATTTTCCGGAATTCATTACGGCTGCGGCGGAAAAGACAGACCGTGAGATTTATGAAAAATTCGGCAGCGCCAGCGGAACTACTGTCGTTTCGGTATATATAAAGGACCTCTCTCTCTATTGGCTTTCGGTCGGAGACAGCAGGCTCTATATCAAAAGGGCGGGCAGGCTTAAGCAGATAACGACCGATCACGATTATGCCTATGTTTTAAAAAAGAGACTTGAACTTGGCATAATCGACCAGAAGACCTATGAGGCTGAGAAACATAAAGGCGGAAGACTGGCCAGTTTTATAGGTATGGGCGGGATCGACATAGTTGATGTAAGCATGAAACCCGTTGAACTGTGCGAGGGCGATGTACTGCTTCTTGCAACCGACGGGCTTTATAAGTCTTTAGGCGATGAAAAAATCGCAGAAATATTAAATGAGAACAAAACGTCCGCTGAAACAGCCGACAGGCTGATCGAGGCGGTTAAGAAAATAGAAGGGGCTGTGGATAATACCACGCTTGCTGTGATCATGTGAAAACACAGCCAATATATTGTTGTTGGAGGAAATACAATGAAATTAAAACGTTGTCCAAACATGCATTATTATGACGAAGATAAATATGCAGTATGCCCGCATTGTGCGGCGGCGAAAAAAAAGGCAGAAGCGGCTGCACCCAAAGCAGAACCCGAACCTTCTCAGGCTGAATTTGCCGAACCAAATCCCGGACCGGAAGTAAATTTCGAACAGAAAGAGGGGGATGAAGCCGTTTCCGCACCTTTGCCCGCCGAGAATAAAGAGGAGCCGGCCAAAACACCCGGAAATACGGAAGAACCCGAAGTGAGATCCCTTACCGAAGCCATAAATGAAGTGAGTTTTACGGGCAGCATAGGGGAAGCGAAGAAAATGGCTGCAGGAAATGATGATGACGGTGTTACAAGGATCATATTCGATGAGCTTGCAGACAATCTCGTACTCGGCTGGCTGGTTGCCGTAAATACCGAAATCAAAGGAAAAGTATTTACGATAACAGAAACCAGGACTACGATCGGCCGCTCCGATTTAGAGCATCCGGTTGACATAGATCTGCATCAGGACCGTGCGGTATCAAGAGGCATTCAGGCAGTCCTGGCCTACGATCCCCTTAACAAAAAGTTTTTCATCAACGCCGCAGGCGGTAAAACCCCTGTCTATGCAAACAGACAGATGGTCATGGTTCCCGTAGAGCTGTCCGCCGGCGACATTATAATGCTGGGTGAGACCAGCCTTGTGTTTGCACCGCTTTGCTGCGATAAATTTTCATGGTGATCATCAGAGGAGAAGTTTGAAAAAATGAACTACTGTCCGTTTTGCATGAATGAAATACCGGATGGGAGCACGTCCTGCCCTTCCTGCGGAAAGGATCCTTCGGGCTATGTTTCCAAACCGCACACCCTGTCTTTGGGAGCCGTTCTGAACCACAGGTACAGGGTCGGCGGCGTACTTGGCGAAGGCGGTTTCGGAATAACCTATATCGGACTGGATACTTTACTTATGATCCGCGTTGCGATAAAGGAGTTCTATCCTGCCGGGATGGTAAACAGGAACAATACGGCTTCCAACGAGGTGCAGAGCATAAGCACCGAATCGGCGATGGAGCTGTTTTCGAAGAGCCGCGAACATTTCCTGCATGAAGCAAGGACACTCGCCAAGTTTACCAACGAAAAAGGCGTTGTGGCAGTCAGGGATTTCTTTGAAGAAAACCATACGGTATATATCGTCATGGAATATCTGGACGGCATTACCCTGAAGGAATATCTGAAACAGGTAGGCACAATTTCAAGCTACAATACCATTTGCCTTCTGATGCCGATACTCGGTGCACTTAAAAAAATCCATGAGAAAAACCTTATACACAGGGATATAAGTCCCGATAATATCATGCTGGTAGGAGAGGATGTCAAGCTCCTGGACTTCGGTGCCGCAAGGGAGTTTGCCGATGAGAAGAGCCTGTCGGTCATGCTAAAGCACGGCTATGCCCCGATGGAGCAGTACAGAAGGCACGGAAAGCAGGGCGCCTGGACGGATATATATGCAATATGTGCCACAATATACAAGTGCATAACAGGGAGCATTCCGCCCGATGCACCCGACCGTATATATGAGGACAACCTTAAAATGCCGTCGGAACTCGGCTTTGAGTCCACTCCGGAATTTGATGAGGTCTTAAGGCACGGACTTGCGATAAAGGCGGAAGACAGAATACAGTCGATAGACCGGCTGCTTGCGGAAATAGCGGCTGTTCCCGGTTTTGATATTGATTTTGATGACAGTACGGCAAAGACTGCTGGCAGGCCGGTGACGGTTTCGGTTTCTTCGGGAAATGAAGAGGAGCGTCTGTCGCAATATGTTCCGAGAGGCTCCTATGAGGATGAAGCAGGGACAAAACCGCAGGCCGCCTCAGAAAAACCCGCGGAAAGCGGAAATGCCGCCGATGAGGATTATCGTGACCGCAGGCTTTCGGAATATATATCCTCGCGTAAAACCGGAAAGGACGTAAGTCATGAGCAGACTCCTGAGCCGGCAAAAAAGGATGAAATCCCGCAAAATGCTGCCGAGGGAAGCAAAAAGAAAAGTCCCCTTCCGATAATCATTGCGGCTGCGGCCGTAGTTTTGGCCGCTGTGATCGGAATAATAATATTTTCCGGCAAAAACAAGTCGGAAAAATCCGGGAACAATAAAGAAGATACCGCGAAGAACGAAGTTTCGGTAACGGATGAGGCCAAGCCTACTTCGATCATCGGGGAGGAAGAAAAAAACACTCCAACTCCTACGGCGGAACCTGTTGTGACCAGTCCCGCGCCGACGGAAGCGGCGGTAAGCATAAGTCCTACCGAGTCGCCGCACATGCATATCATTTATCCGAATCTCGGAGGCAATTTTGATGTGGAGGACGGGCTGCTTACCATGAACTCTGCGATCTTCAGCATGAAAAAGACTTCCATTCAGCTGCTTTTCGGTACGGGAACTCTATATGTCACCGAACAGCATGACCGTTGGGAAAAAGGACAGACCGTTATGCTTGTCCCGATAGACCTCGGAGTATATGAAGAGGATTATTTTGACTCGGTTGACCTTTATTTCATGGATGATACGCTTTATAACGCACAGTTCGAGTGTGGGGATGCTTTCGATCCGGCTATAAAGGAAAAAGCAACGAAGAAATTCGGACAGCCGTACTATGAAAACGGCGATGATGTAAGATGGGCACTTAAAGACCGGGACTGTCTGTTCCGCCTCTATGTGCAGGACTATGAGGGAGAAAAGATTTTCACCCAGAGTTATATATATAAGGACATGGCCTATAAGGAAGGCATGGTCGAGGAAGGTTTCTTTGACTGAGCCCAAAAAGAACAGGTGGAAACAGTTATGAAATTCTGTATGAACTGCATGGCGCAGTATGATGACAGCATAAAAAAATGCCCCGAATGCGGATTTGCCGAAGGCACAATACCGTTTAATTCAAGATGTATCGAGCCGGGAGGGATACTCGCCGACAGATATATAGTCGGAATGCCGTTGGTGATTGACAGCTGGTTTGTTAAATACATAGGCTGGGATGCGCTGCTTAACAAAAAGACCGCAATCTATGAATACAGTCCGGTCCGTTACTGCGCAAGGAATATCGGAGATACTTCCATCACGGTTCTAAAGGAAAAAGAGTTCTACAAATATATGGAACGTTTTGTAAAGAAGGCACAGCTTTTGGCCCAGCTCCGTCTTCCCGAGAATATTGCGGCGGTAAGCGAGATTTTTGAAAAAAACAATACAAGCTATGTCATATGCAGTCTCGGTGAGGGCATGAAGCTTGGTGAATATATAAAAAAGAACGGCGCGGTTTCTCCGAAGGTTGCCGAAAGCATGTTTATGCCTGTACTGCGTTCAATTGATAAGCTGCACGACAGCGGTTTTGTGATCGGCGGTTTTTCGCCGGATGACTTTCTTGTCAGGGAGGACGGCAGCCTGTTCCTTAATTCCTATCTGGAGAACACTCTCTATAATATAACCGAAGACCGCAGCGATATCACTCAAAAGGAAAAGCAGAAATACTTTTCATATGAAAGGCTCAGGGAAACCGATATTCCCTCGATCGCACCTTCCTGCGATGTATATTCGGCAGCTCTTATAATGCATGAAATAATGGGCGTTAAGATTCCCGAAGCATCGGAGAGGGATGCGTTTTTTGAAAAGAAGCATAAGGATATGTTAAAGCTTCTCGGTGCTTATCATATAAGGATAGACGCAAACAAGGAAGCGGCGCTCAGAAACGCTTCATATGTTGACCGTGCATACCGTACTCACGATATGGACAGTTTTATAAAAGAACTTTTGAGCGATAAAAAAGTAAACATACTTTCAAAGAAAGGACCGGTTGTGCCTGCCTGGGCAAAAATTGCGATAACTGCAGTGATTACAGCGCTTATCGTAGGCGGAGTCCTGTTCTTTGTAATGAAAAACAGAAAACCGGAAAAATCTGACAGGATAATAGTTACAACTTCGGAGATATCTTCTGGGCTTACCTTTGTACCGCAGCTTGTAGGGCATGATTTTGAAGAGGCGGTTCGGCTGTTAAACAGTTCGGGATTATTTATTGAACTGCGCGGCAAAGAAGTAAGCGGTTCCGTAAAAAGCAACACCGTTATTTCACAGAGTGTTTCGGCCGGCACCATAATAGAAAAAAACAGTGTGGTCGGGATAGTACTCAGCGTTCCTGCAGAAATACCGGTGAACACGGAATCGGATGTCCTTACGCTGCCCGATCTGACACTTATGGAAAGAAGCGAGGCGGAGAAACGTTTAAAGGAATACGGACTTGGCTGTGAGATCAACCAGGACTATAATGATTATGCCACGGCAGGTCTTGTATGCGGACAGGAACCCGCAGCAGGAAATCCGGTTTCAAAAGGCGATACGGTAATCCTTACTGTGAGCAAGGGCAGGATGCCTGCAGTAATGCCCGATGTAAAAGGAAAGAGTCGCGATGAGGCTATGAAGGAACTTACCGAACGTGGCTTCTCACCGGTATTTGTATATGGTGAACAGGATAAAGACAAGGCTGACGAGCAGGTGGTTTCGCAGAGCATGGAAAGCGGGACGGAAGCTCCCAAAGGATCTTCTGTTATGATATCGCTTAACAGCAGTACCGAGCTTGTCAAAGTTTCTTCTCTTGTGGGGCTTTCAAAGGATGAGGCAGCCGACAAACTCAGTGAAGCGGGTCTGATTCTTTCGGTATATACCGATGATACATATCCGTCTGAGGGATATGTATGTGCCCAGTTCCCGTCCGTGGGATCTGCCGTAAAGTCAGGATCGGAGATCACTGTTTTGCTTACGGACGAAGAGCACGCCAGCAAAATAAACATTTCGCCCGACAATAAAGAACTTTCGGTGGGTGATAAATTTGTACTGGAAATCGAATGCATCAATATTCCCGATCTTGTGGCAGTTGAATATGAACTGTCAGAGGAGGGGATAATAGAGCCTGTATATATTGACACCGATACCCTGAGCATGACTTTTAAAGCGCTGAAAGAAGGAGAGGTAACAATTTCAATTACCTATGGCGGCATTGAAAAGAAGTGCAAGGTCAGTGTAAGAAAGTAAATAGCAAGGAGGCTTTTTAGCATATGGAAGAGACAATGAAGGATTTTGAGGCGATGCTCGAAGAGTCCTACAGCCTGATGGGTGACGGTATCCATGATACCGATGAACTTCTGGCATGGAGAAAGGCAGAGGAACTGAAGGAAACTCAGGAAAATATTACCGTCACGGTAAACGAGGCGGTAAAGGGAGGCGTGGTAGCCGACTTTGAAGGAATAAGAGCCTTCATTCCTGTTTCAAAGCTGTCTCTCGACAGAATAGAGGACTGTGAGCAGTTTGTGGGCCGGGAAATCGAAGTCAGAGTTTTCGAGGCGGATATGAATGAAGACAAACTGATTTTGTCTGCCAAAGAGATACTGAAAGAAAAGCGTGAGATCAGCAGAAAAAAGAAAATATCCGATGTGACGGTGGGGCAGGTCTTTCACGGTACGGTAGCTACCATTAAGGATTACGGGGCATTTATAGATCTTGGTGACGGAATGTCCGGACTGGTCCATATTTCGCAGATTTCACACCAGAGGATCAAACATCCGAAAGTTGCGCTTAAGGAAGGGCAGGAGGTGGATGTTAAGGTCATCGATGTTAAGGACGGCAAAATCTCCCTTTCGATAAAGGCTCTTCTTGATAACCCGGCTGACGAAGATGCCGGAGAGGACGAGGTCGTGATTCCTGAGTCCGAAGAGATCGGAACTTCCCTGGGAGAACTTTTAAAAGGAATCAATTTTTAACCGGGTTTAAATTGTCAACGACCCTTTTGGGGTGATCACCGATGATCTTGGTATAAGCAAAGGTTATCCTGACTGCAATTAAACTGGCCGCATCAGTATCTGGATAGTTGTCGTACCCTGCAAAGCCTTGTAAATAAAGGTTTTGCGGGGCGCTTTTCTTATCCGTTTATGGATGAGCCGGTAAATCAAAGCAATAAAAAATATGAGTACTGTCAGGAATTGTTTCGAAAGTGATTGACTTAGCCGCAGAAATAGGCAAAGCGCTTTATCTGGCAAATATACTTGGGCTGGATTGTATCCTTAAGCCGAGAGGCTGATCCCGGGAGAATTAAAATGAATCTACCCATACAGGTAACTCAGGAGGAGTTATCAGAAATACTGATCATTACGGACGGATATATAGAAAATGACCTCAGGGTAAAAAGAGACCATGCGTTCCTTTTGCCTAAAGGAAATGGACTTCCCTTCAGACCGAAGGGAAAGGTGTTTTTAATTTGAAGAGTGAAGATTTCGGTTACACAGAGATACGGAGGTGCTTATTATGGCAAAAAGACCCGAGTGGCTTGAAACGGCTGTTTTTTATGAAATATATCCCCAGTCCTTTAAGGACACCGACGGAGACGGGGATAAACCCCTGTTTTGAATCACCATTTTTGGATGCGGGCTACGATGTTTCGGATTACTGCAAGGTGGCTCCCCGCTATGGCAGCAATGAAGATCTTGTGGCATTGTTTAATGAGGCACATAAGCTTGGGATGCATGTCCTTCTCGACCTTGTTCCGGGACATACATCATGGGAGCACCCGTGGTTCAAAGAGAGCATGAAGGCCGGGAAAAACGAGTTCACCGACCGATATGTCTGGACGGACAGCGTCTGGGAGGAGCCTAAAGGCTATGCGACCTTGCGTGGGGTTTCCGAGCGCGACGGAAGCTGCATAGTGAATTTTTTCACTCACCAGCCTGCGCTTAACTATGGCTTTTACAGGTCCGAATGCGCCTGGCAGCAGGCAATGGATTCCGAAGGTGCCATGGCAACGCGTGAGGCACTGAAGGATATAATGCGCTTCTGGCTTTCACGCGGCTGTGACGGTTTCAGGGTTGATATGGCGGGCTCGCTTGTTAAAAACGATGAAGGACAGAAAGGCACTATCGCTCTATGGCAGGACATCGGAGCCTTTCTTGATGAGGAATTTCCCGAAGCGGCAATGGTTTCCGAGTGGGGCGAACCCGACAAAAGCCTGGCAGGCGGTTTTCATATGGACTTTCTTCTTCACTTTGGTCCGTCGCATTATAACGACCTTTTCAGGTGCGAGGCGCCCTTCTTCATGGGAAAGGGTGATGCCAGTGCATTTGTGGAAAAATATATGGACAGCTATAAGAGGTCTGAGAAAAAGGGACTTATCTGCATCCCTTCCGGAAATCATGATATGGACAGGCTTGCAAGGCATATAAAGGGAGACCGCAGAAAGCTTGCATTTGCTTTCCTGCTTTCAATGCCGGGGGCTCCGTATATTTATTACGGCGATGAGATCGGAATGAACTATGTTGAGGGTCTGGCTTCTGTTGAAGGAGGCTACGGAAGGACGGGTTCCCGTTCTCCTATGCAGTGGGACGATTCGGCAAATGCCGGTTTTTCATCGGCTGCTGCAGGTAAACTTTATATACCGATAGATCCGGATCCTGCAAGACCCATAGCCTCCACTCAGATAAATGATGAGACTTCGCTTCGGAGCGAGGTAAAGAAGCTGATCGGCATCAGGCAGTCCCACAAGGCACTTCAGAGTCTCGGTGAGATCGAGTTTGTCTCGGACGGAGCAGCCGGCATGCCTTTGGCGTATATAAGAAGCACGGATGCCGAGAGAATTTTTGTCGCAATAAACCCGACGGATAAAGACTGTGAAGTAAATACAGGAAATGAGCCGGGGAAGGTTATCTACAGTTTCGGAAAGGGCGCAGAGTTTAGCGGTGATAAGTGCATGATAGGTGCCTGCTCCGCAGTCTATGCTGTCATCAGTCAAAAATTAAAGCTTGAGAGGAAAGAAAGGACTTAAACACAGGCACGGATCTTTCCGATACGCTTAAGGCAAACCGTGAGAGATGTGTCGGCATGGCAGCAAATATGATCGGCGTGAAAAAGCGGATCATAATAGTGAACATGGATTCCTTGGATGTTGTAATGTATAACCCGGTGATAGTACATAAGTCAGAACCGTATGAAGCAGAGGAAGGATGTCTGTCCCTGGACGGAGTCAGAAAGACAACAAGGTATCAGCACATAGTAGTAGAGTATTTTGACAGTGCATGGAAAAAGCACAACAAAAAGTTTTCCGGATGGACAGCGCAGATCATACAGCATGAGGCGGACCATCTGGACGGCATAATAATATAGATATGAAGAAGCTTAAAGCAGCATATATGGATTTATTAAAGGAGGAAAAAGCAAGATGGACAGAAAAGAATATGCCGTAGAGCTTAAACATAACGGTTGTAATTGCGCACAAGCGGTTTTGTGCAGTTTTGCAGAAAAGACCGGACTGAGCCCGGAACAGCTGATGAAGCTGGGCGCAGGTTTCGGTGTAGGCATGGGATGCATGGAGGCAAGCTGCGGGGCACTTATCGCAGCCGAAATGCTGATGGGACTCGCAAAGTATGAGGGAAAGCCAGTGCTGAGGACGGCACGGGAGCTCCATCAGGCATTTGTTGATAAATGCGGGGCTTCCATATGCAAAGACCTAAAAGGCAGGGACACTGGGGTTGTTATCTGCGAATGCGACGACTGTGTCAGAAATGCTGTTTTACTGGCGGAGGAGTACTATGGGGAAAACTGAGTATATTGTTGAGAGAATTGACGGCGGGATTGACGAGGGCACGAAGCTTAAATATGAAATGTTATAATCTAATCAGGCGCAGAGGTAACGGAAGATGGATGATATTATTATCGGGTTTGAGAAAATCATTGGGAATGTGCCGGCAAGGAGCAGCCGGGGGTGTTCCGATGAGGAAAAAGAAAGGTATTACAACCTGCTTGAAGCAGCAGAGGATGATTTCATTGAAGTTGTGGAGAAAGTCATAAAGGAGGGGCGCTGGCTGGAACCGGGGCTTCTGGATGCAATATGCTCTCTTGCCATAAAAGAGGACGGAGCGTACGTTGATGGAGAGGATAGGGAATGGTCGGGTTATCAGGACAGACTGCCGTTCAGACTTTACGAAAGCCTTGAGTACTGGACTGTACCGGTACCGAAAATGCTTATTGAAGAAATAAAGAAACATCTTTTGGTGAGAAAACCGGAACCTGAGGATGCGGTTCAACTATATAAAAATCAGTATCAAAGGAAGAATTCTTAAAAATATGGCAAAGAAGTTAACACCGGAACAACAGAAATGGGTAAAAACAAGAGATGAACTTATCTCTGAAATCGAAAGGCTCGGGTTTCCGGCCGAACTCGGATATGAATGCGCAAAGAATCTTGGAGGCATAAAGGCAATGGAACGCATGATGGCATATCTTCGTTATGTAAAGCCGGGAAAGGCCGAGCTTGTTGTGGATGAGATGCTGGCCATATGCTCGGAAATAAACGCCTGGCGGGAAAAGAAGGCAAGCGAAGAGGCCAATGAAGCCTATAATGAATGGCTCAATTGCAATAATAGGGAATGTTGAGGGCAGAGCCCCTGACGGTAAATAGGATTTTAGGAGGATATTATGAGCAACGTTATGAACAAGGCTCCTATGGGCTGGAACAGCTGGGACTGCTACGGTGCGGCAGTCGATGAGGCTACGGTAAGAAAGAATGCGAAGTTTATGGCTGATAATCTTAAGGCCTATGGCTGGGAGTATGTTGTCGTGGATATTCAGTGGTCCGGACCGGATGCCAAGGATCATGAATATATACCGTTTCAGAAACTGGAGATGGATGAATACGGCAGGCTGATACCTGCGGTAAACCGTTTCCCGTCTTCGGCGAACGGCGCCGGGTTTAAACCTCTTGCGGATTATGTACATTCTCTGGGACTTAAGTTCGGAATACACATCATGAGGGGGATTCCGCGCCGGGCCGCAGCCGCTCACTTGCCGATACTTGGCTCGGACCAGACTGCCGATCAGGTGGCTCAGGCATCAAATGTCTGCGAATGGAATCCGGACATGTACGGACTGGACCCGAAAAAAGAAGGCTCAAGGAAGTATTATGAGAGCATTTTCAGCCTGTATGCTTCATGGGGCGTTGATTTTATCAAGCTTGATGATATCTGCCGTGAAATGCCCCGCTTTAAGGATGAGCTCGTACTTATCAGCGACTGCCTTAAGAACTGCGGGCGTGAGATTGTTTTCTCCATAAGCCCCGGACCTGCCGTGCTGGATTTTGCGGAGACCTATAAGCAGACTGCGAATATGTGGCGTATAACCGATGATTTCTGGGATAAGTGGGAACTGCTCTATGCGATGTTTGAAAGGGCAGAGAAGTGGTCTGTCCATACCGGAGCCGGGAACTGGCCCGATGCGGATATGCTTCCGATCGGTCCGATACTTCAGGATTATGACAAAAACCTTCGGACTAAGTTTACCGAGGACGAACAATATACAATGCTTACTCTATGGTCAATCTTCCGCTCGCCTCTTATGATAGGAGGAGAAATGACCGGATTTGATGAATTTACGATGAAACTGATCACGAATGAGCGCATACTAAAGATGCATTCGGATTCCCGTCATTCACACCAGGTGTGGAGAAAAAACATAGACGGAATCGAACATATTCTGTGGACTTCTGTTTCACAGGCGGGCGGTCAGTACTTCGCAGTATTTAATGCCGGAGAGTCAGACAGTGAAATCAGCATAGATTTTGCTGACCTTGAAATGCCTGAAGGAAAAAAAGAAGTATGCGAACTATGGAGCGGAGAAAACTGCGTGGCTGAGGACAGCATCAGTATTAAGCTTAATAAGCATGGGGCGAAGGCTTTTTTAGCTGTTTGAAGAGTGTGGTTGTTATGTTAACCGGGAGGAAGCATTTTGATCGATACTGACTATGCCGGTGTCATGGCGACTGACCGAAAGGAGAAAACGGCTTGAAAATTCAGAAGCAGATAGATGTAAAAGCATATAAGCCTTCGGGCTTTATCGGAGATTACAGAAGGCTGGTCAAAGAGACTGTGATCCCCTATCAGTACAGTATTTTAAGGGATGAGCTGCCCGATACCGAGAAAAGCCACGTATACGCAAATTTTGTAAATGCCGGAAGAGCTTTGCGAGGGGAGGATACGGCGGACGGCTTTTACGGTATGGTTTTTCAGGACAGCGATGCTGCAAAATGGATAGAAGCCGCGGCATATGCTCTTGCGGCCGAGAAAGATGACCTGCTTGAAAAGAAGGCAGATGATTTTATAGATGTGATCGCCGGGGCACAGGATGAGGACGGTTATCTTGACACTTATTTTACCATAAAGGACAGAGAAAAAAGGTGGACCAATCTTCTGGAGGCACACGAGCTTTACTGCGCCGGTCATTTTTTTGAGGCGGGATGCGCTTACTACGAGGCTACGGGCAAGAGAAAGCTTCTTGATGTATGTGAGAAGCTGGCGGATCATATATATAAGCATTTTATCACGGAAGGCAACGGCGGATATCCGGGACATCCCGAGGCAGAACTCGCTCTGATGAAAATGTACAGGCTGACAGGAAAAAGAAAATATCTTGAGCTTGCCGGACATTTCATAAATGTCAGGGGTGTCGATGCCGACTTTTACAGGAAGGAAAAAGAAAGGCGAAACTGGCAGGTTTGGGGCAACGATGCTTCTGACGGAGCATATCAGCAGTCCGACCGTCCGGTAAGGGAACAGAAGGATGCAACCGGGCATGCGGTACGTGCTGTGTATCTTTATACCGGCATGGCTGACTATGCTTCCGAGGAATCCGACGCAGAGCTTTATAAGGCGTGCAGAACTTTGTGGGACAGCATTACTAAAAGAAGAATGTATGTGACCGGAGGAATCGGTTCTAC